>NZ_BAABIL010000320.1:0-9974 GCF_039542765.1 Kineococcus glutinatus | reverse complement strand
ACCAGCGCCGCGGCGGCGCACCGGCGCCGCGGGCACCGCGGCCAGCGGCCCGCGGGGGCCGCGGTACCGGGCAGGTCCGTCAGGTCCATCATGCGTTCCGTCCCTCCCCGTCCGGGGGCAGCCCACCGGCATCGGTGGCGGTGGCGTCCGTGCCACCGGAGCTTGCCCCCCGACCAGCGTCGAAGTCCTGCAGCGCCACGCCGACCACCCGTCCGGGCGCGCGTCCCGCGGAGCGCTCGGCGTCCAGCGCACCCTGCAGGAACCACACCGCGGCCACCTGGTCGACGACGGCCCGGTGCTTGCGCCCCTTGCGTCCCGACTCGTGCAGCGAGCGGTGGGCGCCCACCGTGCTCAAGCGCTCGTCGACCAGCCGGACCGGCACCGGGGCCACCGCCGCCGCGAGGCGCTCAGCGTAGGCCCTCACCAACCCCGCCGCGCGACCCTCGCTGCCGTCCATCGACAGCGGCAGCCCCACGACCACCTCCAGCGCGCCCCGCTCGACGACCTCCGCGGCGATGCGGCGCAGGTCCGCGCCGCGGCGGTCGTCGCGGGCCAGCGTCTGCACCGGGGAGGCGACGTAGCCGTCGGGGTCGCAGGAGGCCAGGCCGACGCGGACGGTGCCGACGTCCACGCCGAGGCGGACGCCGCGCCTCACCGGCGGCGCCCGGCCGGCCCGGCGGACCGGGCACGAGCGCGCAGGGCCCCCACCTCAGGCCCGCGAGGTGACGCGCTCGCCGAGGGCGTGCTCGACGGCCGCCAGCGCCTCGGCGACCTTCGCGGGGTCCTGCCCGCCGCCCTGCGCCACGTCGTCCTTGCCGCCCCCACCGCCACCGAGGACCTTCGCCGCCACCCGGACCAGCTCGCCGGCCTTCACGCCCCAGCGGCGGGCCTCGTCGTTGGTCGCCACGACCACCACCGGTCGCTCCTTGGCGACACCGGTGACCGCCACCACCGCGGGACGGTCCGCGGGCAGCCGGCCGCGCACGTCCAGGACCAGGGTGCGCACGTCGTCGGCGCCCGCCCCACCCGCGTCGTGGCCGACGAACGACACCCCGAACACGTCGCGGGCCCCGGCCGCCAGCTGCGGCGCCGCGGCCAGCACCTGCCCGGCGCGCAGCTTCGCGATCTCCCGCTCCGCGTCGCGCAACCGCGCGACCATGCCCTCCACGCGCGTCACGACGTCCTCGCGAGGGGTCTTGAGCAGGTCCGACAGCTGCCGGACGAGGTCGCGCTCGCGGGCCAGGTAGTCCAGGCCCTCCAGCCCCACGACGGCCTCCACGCGGCGCACCGAGGCACCCACCGAGGACTCCCCCGACAGCACCAGCGCGCCGATCTGCGAGCTGTGCGCCACGTGCGTGCCGCCGCACAGCTCCCGCGACCACTCCCCGCCGACCTCCACGACGCGCACCTGCTCGCCGTACGTCTCGCCGAACAGCGCCAGCGCCCCGAACTCCTGCGCCTGCGGCAGCGTCATGTACCGCGCGCTCACCGGCAGGTCGTCGCGCACCGCCTCGTTGGACACCCGCTCCACCCCGGCGCGCTGCTCCGGGGTGAGGGCCTGCGTCCAGGAGAAGTCCAGCCGCAGGTAGCCGGGCCGGTTGTAGGAGCCGGACTGCAGCGCCGTCGGCCCCAGCACCTGCCGCAGCGCCGCGTGCACCACGTGCGTGCCCGAGTGCGCCTGGCACGCGCCGAGGCGCCACCGCGGGTCCACCGCCGCCTCCAGCGCCGCGCCCGCGGTCAGCTCCCCCGCCAGCACGCGCACCTGGTGCACCACCAGGCCCTTGACGGGGCGCTGCACGTCCAGCACCTCGGCGCGACCGCCGTCCCACACCAGGTGCCCGGCGTCGGCGTTCTGCCCGCCCGACTCCGCGTAGAACGGGGTGCGGTCCAGCACCACGTGCACGATCTCGCCCGCACCGGCCGCCGGCACGCCCTCGGTGCCCCGGACGACGCCCAGCACCCGCGACTCCGTCGTCAGCGCCGTGTACGCCAGCCACTCCGTCGGCCCGTGCGCCGCCAGCGCGTCGCGGAAGACCGTGACGTCCACCCCGCCGGAACGCTTGGCGCGCGCGTCCGCCTTGGCCCGGTCCCGCTGCTCGGCCATCAGGCGGCGGAAACCGTCCTCGTCGACGCCCAGGCCCTGCTCCGCCGCCATCTCCAGCGTCAGGTCGATCGGGAAGCCGTAGGTGTCGTGCAGCGCGAACGCCCGCTCACCCGACAGCGCCGCCCCGCCGGAGGTCCGCAGCTCGCGCACCGTCGTGTCGAAGATCTGCGTGCCCGCCACCAGGGTGCGCCGGAAGGCGTCCTCCTCGGCGTACGCGACGCGGCCGATGCGCTCGAACTCCCGCTCCAGCTCCGGGTAGGAGGCGCGCATGACGTCCTTGGACACCGGCAGCAGCTGCGGCAGGCACGGCTCCTCCACCCCGAGCAGCCGCATCGCCCGCACCGCGCGGCGGATGAGGCGGCGCAGCACGTACCCGGCGCCCTCGTTGGCGGGCGTCACGCCGTCACCGATCAGCATCAGGGCGCTGCGCACGTGGTCGGCCACCACCCGCAGCCGCACGTCGTCGGCGTGCACCGCCCCGTAGGTGCGGCCCGACAGCTGCGCCGCGCGGTCCAGCACCGGGCGGACCTCGTCGATCTCGTACATGTTGTCGACGCCCTGCAGCACGCAGGCGAGGCGCTCCAGGCCCATGCCGGTGTCGATGTTCTTCGCCGGCAGGTCGCCCAGGACGTCGAAGTCCACCTTGGAGCGGACCTCGCCGAGCAGGTCCTGCATGAAGACGAGGTTCCAGATCTCGATGTAGCGGTCCTCGTCGGCCACCGGCCCGCCCTCGCGGCCGTACGCCGGGCCGCGGTCGAAGTAGATCTCCGAGCAGGGCCCGCCCGGGCCCGACTGCCCGGTGTGCCAGTAGTTGTCCTTCTTGTCGCGGCGCTGGATGCGCTCGTCGGGCAGGCCCGCGACCCGCTTCCAGATGCCGGCGGACTCGTCGTCGTCCAGGTAGACGGTCACCCACAGCTTCTCGGGGTCGAGGCCGTAGCCGCCGGCCTCGACGGAGCCGGTGAGCAGCTCCCAGGCGTAGGTGATCGCCCCTTCCTTGAAGTAGTCGCCGAAGGAGAAGTTGCCGTTCATCTGGAAGAACGTGCCGTGCCGGCTGGTCTTGCCGACCTCCTCGATGTCGAGGGTGCGCAGGCACTTCTGCACGCTCGTCGCGCGGGGGTAGGGGGCCGGCTCGCGCGCGGTGAGGTACGGGATGAAGGGGACCATCCCGGCCACGGTGAACATCAGGCTCGGGTCGTTGGAGACCAGCGAGGCGCTGGGGACGACGGTGTGCCCCTTGCGCTCGAAGAACTCCAGCCAGCGCCGACGGATCTCGGCGGTCTGCATCCTCGTGCTCCTCCTCAGACGGGTGCGGCGTCGTCGCGGCTGGCCGCCGCACGGGCACGACCTGCGACCCTACCCCGTGGGCGGTGCGCCCTCCCCGGCGCGACCGGCTGCGGGGCGGGCGCCCGCCCTCAGCCGCCCCGCACGAGCCGGCGCAGCCGCTCCACCCGCTCCCGCAGCGCCGCCTCGTGACCGCGGTCGGTGGGGCGGTAGTAGTCGCGGCCCACCAGCTCGTCGGGCGGGTACTGCTGCTGCGCCACCCCGCGGGGGGCGTCGTGGGCGTAGACGTAGCCGCGCCCGTGGCCCAGCCGCTGCGCCCCGGCGTAGTGGGCGTCGCGCAGGTGCCCGGGCACCGCCCCGCCGCGCCCGGCCCGCACGTCGGCGATCGCGGCGTCCACCGCGAGGTAGGAGGCGTTGGACTTCGGGGCGGTGGCCAGGTGCACCACGGCCTGCGCCAGCACGATGCGCCCCTCCGGCATCCCGATCGAGGCCACGGCCGTCATCGCCGCCACCGCGGTCTGCAGCGCGGTGGGGTCGGCCATCCCGACGTCCTCCGAGGCGGAGATGACCAGCCGGCGGGCGATGAAGCGCGGGTCCTCCCCCGCCTCGACCATCCGCGCCAGGTAGTGCAGGGCGGCGTCGACGTCGGAGCCGCGGATGGACTTGATGAGCGCGCTGGCCACGTCGTAGTGCTGGTCGCCGGCGCGGTCGTAGCGCACCGCGGCCCGGTCCAGGGCCTGCTCGGCGTGGGCGAGGGTGACGGCGGGCACCGCCCCGGCGGGCAGGTCCTCCGCCAGGGCCGCCCCGGCCGCGGCCTCCAGGCAGGTCAGCGCCCGCCGGGCGTCGCCACCGGCCAGCCGCACCAGGTGCTCCAGCGCCTCCTCCTCGACGGCCACCTCCCCGGCCAGCCCGCGCGGGTCCGCCACCGCCCGGCGCAGCAGGCCGCGCACGTCCTCGTCGGTGAGCGGGCGCAGCGTCAGCAGCAGCGAGCGCGACAGCAGCGGCGCCACCACGGAGAAGGACGGGTTCTCGGTGGTGGCGGCGACGAGCACCACCCAGCGGTTCTCCACCCCGGGCAGCAGGGCGTCCTGCTGGGCCTTGGTGAAGCGGTGGATCTCGTCGAGGAACAGCACGGTCTGCCGCCGGTGCAGGTCGCGGGTGTCGCGGGCCTCCTCCATGACGCGGCGCACGTCCTTCACCCCGGCCGTCACCGCGGACAGCTCCGCGAAGCGCCGCCCGCCCGCGCGGGCCAGCACGTGCGCCAGCGTCGTCTTGCCGGTCCCCGGCGGGCCCCACAGCACCACGGAGGCCGGTCCGGCGCGCCCCAGGTCGGTGCCCGCGGCGAGCCGGCGCAGCGGGGAGCCCTCGCCGAGCAGGTGCTGCTGGCCGACGACGTCGTCGAGGGTGCGCGGGCGCATCCGCACCGCCAGCGGCGCGCCGGCGAGCACCGCGGGCGCCGCGCCGCCCCCCTCGTCGCCCGCCTCGAGGTCCTGGTCGAACAGGTCCGCCACGCCCGGCACGCTATCCGCCCGCCGCCCCGCCCCCGAACCCCCGCCGGACCCCCGCCGGACCGCAGCGGGGCCGGGAGCCGTTCAGGCCGGGGTGCAGGTCGGGCAGCCCGGGCCCGACGGCGCGGCCGGTGCCCGGCCGGCCCGGCGGGCGACCTTGTCCGCGTACATCGAGGCGTCGGCGGCGGCGACGACGGCGTCGGGGTCCACCAGCTCCCCGGACAGCACCAGGGCGGTGCCCACGCTCGTGCCCGCCGGCGTCGGCGCCGCCGGGTCGGGGGCGACGACGGCCCGGCGCACCCGCTCGGCCAGCGCGGCCGCGCCCTCGGGGTCGTCCACGCGCGTCAGCACGAGGAACTCGTCCCCACCCAGGCGGGCGACGACGTCCCCGGGCCGGGTCGCCGCCCGCAACCGGGCGGCGACGCCCACGAGGAGCGCGTCCCCGGCGGCGTGGCCCCGCTCGTCGTTGACCTGCTTGAACCCGTCGAGGTCGCAGAAGAGGACGGCGACGCCCGGGCCACCCGCCGCGCAGTCGGCCAGCGCGGCCCGCAGGGCCTCCACGGCGGCGTGGCGGTTGCGCAGGCCGGTGAGCCCGTCGTGGCTGGCCCGGTGCGCCAGCGCCGCCTCGGCCCGGGCGCGCAGCACGGCGATGTGCCACACCCGCACCAGCACGAGGACGACGGCGACGCCGGAGCCCAGCAACGCCTGGAAGCCGTCGGCGGGCAACCCCAGCAGCTGCCGGACCGCGGTGATCGTGGGCGTGCACAGCAGCGCCGCCCCCAGGTACACCAGCCGCAGCGGTGTGAGGGCCTGCTCCACGCTGCGGCCGGGCAGGTCGACGTGGGCCATCGCCGGGTGCAGCGCCGAGCAGGCCACCGCGACGTACGCGGCGACGAACGTCCCGTACACCCAGGCGGGGCCGACCAGGACCCCGGCGGGCACGACCAGCGGCCACGCCACCTGCCCCACCAGCCCCAGGGAGGTGGCCAGCACGAGGTAGCCGAAGGCGGGGCGACCGGCGGGGGCCGTGCGCAGCGTCTGGACGATGGCGCCCAGCGTCATGCAGACGAGGGTGATGACCGTGAGGGTGAACGCCCGGCTGCCCGCCGGGACCCCCGCCTCCTGCAGCCGGGGCCCGAGGACGACCGCCCACAGCACGTTGGCCGCCGTCGAACCCGTGATCGCCGCCTCGCAGAGCGCGCCCGCGTCGCGGGTGGCGTGCCGGCGCACCACGACGACCGCGGCGGCGAAGACCATCGCCCAGCCCACCCCGTTGCCCGCGGCCCCGACGACCGCCGCGGCGCCCTCCAGGTCGCCACCGCGCGCCCGCAGCAGCGAGGCGAGGTTGGCGACGCCGAGCAGCGCCATCGCCCACTGGGCCAGCTGCCACGGCAGCCGCGAGCGCGGGCGGTGCCGGCGCCGGCCGACGCCGATGAGGACGGCGGCCAGCGCGGAGGACACGAGCATCGACCACAGGCGCCCGGCGGGCCCGCCCCACGCGGTCATCAGCACCAGGGCCGCAGCGGTGCTCACCACGAGGACGGCGAGCACCGACCGGGGGCTGCCCACGACCGCTCCTTCCGACGACGGGGCGCCGCACACCGCGACCGGCCCCCTGCGCTCGGGCACCGGCACCGGCGCGCCGGCCTCGGGACCGGCGCGCCGATCCGCCCGCTCCCAGCATTGTCACAGCGCGCTCACGCCCGGCTCCCACCCGGTCGCACGAGCGTCGGAGCAGCGCGGCGCAGCCCGCGGCGCGCCTGGCAGGCCGGGAGCAGCCGTGAACGACACCAGGGTCCGCATCCACCTCGTGACCTCCGCACCGGTCGACGAGCCCGACGACGGCGACGACGTCGTGCCGCTGACGTCGGTCGTGACCCGCGCCCGGGGCACCCACCTGGACGTCACCGTCTCCGGGGCGGTCGACGCCCCGCTGGCCGAGGAGCTGCAGCTCGTGCTGGCCGAGGCCCGCGAGCACTGCCGCCGTCACGCCCCCGCCACCGGGTGCCTGCCCCCGAGCGTGCACCTGGACCTGCAGCGCGCCGCGGCGCTCGACGCCACCCTGGAGCGTTTCCGCGCGCGCCTGCAGGCCGTCGTGGGCGGCCGCGGGGGCGTCCTGACCACGCACGGCCCCTCGGAGGTCCTCACCGGCGCGCGCTGACGCCGCTCGCGGCGGACGCCGGGCGGACGCACAGGACGTCCACAGCGTTCGCTTCGACAGTTCCGAGGCATCGGGACGATCCTCGAAGCATGACCGCGCCCACCTCCCGCCAGCAGCTGACCCGCCCCGACGGCAGCCCCCTGCGCGTCCTCGTCGTCGACGACGAGTCCACCCTCAGCGAACTGCTGTCCATGACCCTGCGCTACGAGGGCTGGGACGTGCAGACCGCCGGCACCGGCCTGGACGCGGTGCGCGCCGCCCGTAGCTTCCGCCCCGACGCGGTGCTGCTGGACGTCATGCTCCCCGACCTCGACGGTCTGGAGGTGCTGCGCCGCATCCGCGCGGAGGACACCGACGTGCCGGTGCTCTTCCTCACCGCCAAGGACGCCGTCGAGGACCGGGTGGCGGGCCTGACCGCCGGCGGCGACGACTACGTCACCAAGCCGTTCAGCCTGGAGGAGGTCGTGGCGCGGCTGCGCGGCCTGCTGCGGCGCTCGGGCATGGCCGCGGCCCGCTCCGAGCCGGTGCTGACCGTGGGCGACCTGGTGATGGACGAGGACAGCCACGAGGTCACCCGCGCCGGCACCGAGGTCAAGCTGACGGCCACCGAGTTCGAGCTGCTGCGCTTCCTGATGCGCAACCCGCGCCGGGTGCTGTCCAAGGCGCAGATCCTCGACCGGGTGTGGAACTACGACTTCGGCGGCCAGGCCAACATCGTCGAGCTGTACATCTCCTACCTGCGCCGCAAGATCGACGCCGGTCGCGCCCCGATGATCCACACCGTCCGCGGGGCGGGCTACGTCCTCAAGCCGGCCGAGCAGCCGGCCGAGCAGCCGGCCGAGCAGCCCGCCGGCGCCTGATGTCCCTGCTGCAGCGGCACCGCCGTACCCGCTCGCTGCGCACCCGCCTGGTGCTCACCGTCATCGCGCTGCTGGCGGCGGTGGGCTGCGTCATCGGGCTCGTCACGACGCTGGCGCTGCACGCGCAGCTGGTGCAGCAGGTCGACGACCGGCTCGGGGTCGGCGTGCAGCAGGCCCTGGACGGGCGCGGCGCGCCCGGTCAGCTCCCGCGCGGCGGCACGGCGACGGGCGCGGTCGCCGGGACGACCGCCTGCACGACGGAGGGCGCCGTGCAGCCGGACCAGCCGGGGCGCGGACCGAGCTACGGGCGGCTGCAGGCGGTCTTCGACGACGGGCAGGTCCAGGTGGAGGAGTCCTTCATCGAGGAGCTGCGGGCCGACGGCTGCGTGCAGCGGCTCACCACCGCGGAGGCCGCGGCGCTCTCACCGCTGGCCGAGGACCCCGAGACCGTCAGCGGTGAGCCGGGGCAGGTCCCCGGCGTGCGCACGGTGACGCTGCCGGACGGCTCCTCCTACCGCGCGGTGGCGGTGCAGCGCAGCGACGGCGCGGTCGTCGTCGTGGGCGCCTCCCTGGCGGAGGCCGACGGCACCCTGTCGCGGATCATCGCGGTGGAGGTCGTCCTCGTCACCGCCGGCGTCGCCGTGGCCGCCGTGCTGGGCAGCGTGCTCATCCGCCGCGACCTGCGCCCGCTGCGCCGGGTGGCCGGCACCGCCACGCGCGTCTCGGAGCTGCCGCTGGACCGCGGCGAGGTGGACATCGTCGAGCGCGTCGCGCCCGTGGACACCGATCCGGCCACCGAGGTCGGGCAGGTGGGGGCGGCGTTCAACCGGATGCTCGACCACGTGGGGCGCGCGCTGTCGGCGCGGCACGCCTCGGAGATGCAGGTGCGCCAGTTCGTCGCCGACGCCAGCCACGAGCTGCGGACCCCGCTGGCGGCGATCCGCGGCTACGCCGAGCTGACCCGCCGCCGCGGCGCGGGCGCCGACCCGGTGCCCGAGGACGTGGACCACGCGCTGCGCCGGGTGGAGTCGGAGGCGCTGCGGATGACGGGCCTCGTCGACGACCTGCTGCTGCTGGCCCGCCTGGACGCGCAGCAGCCGCTGGCGGCCGAGGAGGTGGACCTGACGATGCTCGTGCTCGACGCCGTCAGCGACGCCCGCGCCGCCAGCCCCGCGCACCGCTGGCACCTGGACCTCCCCGAGGACGTGGTGACGGCCGTGGGCGACGGGCACCGGCTGCACCAGGTGCTGGCCAACCTGCTCGCCAACGCGCGCACGCACACCCCGGCGGGGACGACGGTGACGACGTCGGTGCGGGCGGCGACGTCCGACGCGGGTCGCCCGGTGGTGGTGCTGGAGGTGGCCGACGACGGCCCGGGCATCGACCCGTCGGTGCTGCCGCACGTCTTCGAGCGCTTCGCGCGCGCCGACACCTCCCGTTCCCGCGCCGCGGGCAGCACCGGCCTGGGGCTGGCGATCGTGCACGCCGTCGTCACCGCCCACGGTGGCGCGGTGTCGGTGGCGAGCGTGCCCGGGCGCACGGTGTTCCGGGTGGAGCTGCCGGCCGCCGGGGCGACCACCTCACAGGTCCACCACAGCTGACGCCGGGGGCGGGCGCAGGTTCTGCTCGGAGCGTTGCGCCATGACCACGACCGCTCCGCCGCCCTCGGGACCGGTGGCCCCCTCCGCGCGCACCGGCACGGCACCGGCCGCCGCGGCGGGCGAGCCGGCACCCGTCCTCGACGTCGTCGTGCCGGTGTTCGACGAGGAGGCGGACCTCGGACCCTGCGTGCACCGGCTGCACGCCCACCTGGCCCGGTTGCCGTTCACCTCGCGGATCACGATCGCGGACAATGCGAGCACGGACGCCACCCCGCAGGTGGCGCGGGCGCTGGCCGAGGAGCTGCCCGGGGTGCGGGTGGTGCGCCTGGAGGCCAAGGGCCGCGGCCGGGCGCTGAAGGCGGTGTGGTCGGCCTCGGACGCGCAGGTGCTGGCGTACATGGACGTGGACCTGTCCACGGACCTGGCCGCGCTGCTGCCGCTGATCGCCCCGCTGCTGTC
>NZ_BAABIL010000319.1:0-4394 GCF_039542765.1 Kineococcus glutinatus | reverse complement strand
CGCGCGGCCCGGGATCAGGACCTGGCCCCGCCACCCGCCGGGAGCGCCCCGGCCCGCGCCGGCAGGTCGCGCCCCGGCGTTCGCCGGTCCCCGGGCACGGCCAGCAGCGCCAGCCCCACGTACACGGCGGCCTCGGCGTAGCCCGGGTGCGCCCACCGGGGTGCGATCGCACCGATCGCGACGGCGAGCGGCAGGAGCAGCAGCGGCGCGGCCATCAGCGCGCCCGCCGCCGCGGCACCCGGCACCCGCAGCAGCGCCAGCCCCAGGACCGCACCGACGAGGAAGAGCAGGGCGAACGCCGCGCCGGCGGGGACCTCGAACACGGCGGGCGGGGTCCCGACGACGGCGCTCGCGGCGAAGGCGACGGCGAGCACCGCCAGCGCCGCGGTGAGCAGCCACCGCAGCGCGCGCCGGAACCGGGAACCGGCGTCGACGGCACCACCGGCGCGGACGAGCGCCGCGGCGAGCAGCCCGTAGGCCGCGGCGTGCACGGCGTCGACGGTCGACGCCCACCACCGCGCCGAGGCGTCGTCGATGAGGTTGTCCCCGGTGGTACCGAGGACCACGGCATCCCCCACGGCGATGGCGGAGGTGCAGACCGCTGCGGTGAGCGCGGCCCGTGCAAGTCCGTTCACGATCGTCTCCTGCGTCCGGGACGGCGGGCCCGGAGCCGGCCGTCGGTCCTGCCGACGCTAGGAAGCGGCGGCCCGGTGCGCCTCGGCCGCAGCGCAGCTCCGCGCAGGTGCCCCGGGACGGAACCGGCCTCCTCCTCGAGGAGGAGGCGCACCCGTTCTGCGAGCAGGACGCGGGGGGCGGGCGGCGCTGGCTATCGTCGGGGGATGAGGGCCCGGAGCGAGCACGCTCTGGTCGCGGGCGCATCGGTCGCGGTCGCCACCGCCGGCGTCGCGCTCGACCCGTCCGCCTCCGCGCCGTGGGACCTGCTCTTCGGGGCCTGCCTGTTCTTCGGCCTCCTCACCCTGCTGCGGCTGGCGCTGCGGGCGGGCCGGCGGGCGCGGCACGAACGGCACCGGGCCCGCCGGCTGGCGCAGGTGTCCCCCGCGGAGAACGCGCGCCGGGCGGTGGCCCAGGAGGAGAGGCGGCTGGCCGCCGACGTCGAGGCCGTGGTCCGCTCGGCCGTGCTGCGGATGGCCTCCTCCGCCGACCGCGCGCTGCAGGAGTGGGAGCGGGACCCGCACCCGGCGCTGCGGGACGTGCAGGAGGAGGGGCAGCGCGCGACGGTCGAGCTGCGGCGCCTGCTGGGGCTGCTGCGCGAACCCGGCGACCCGGTCCCCGCAGCGGCACGACCGGCCGCCGCGGGAGCGATGCCCTCGCGGGGCGACGTGCTCGTGGCCGCCGCGGCGGTGCTGCTCGCCCTCGCCGAGTCCGCCGCCTACGGCGAGGAGGCCACCGGGGGGCCGCAGCCGGCGGCCTCGGTGGGGTTCACGGCGCTGGCGGCCAGCACGGTCGTCGTGCGCCGGACGCGGCCGTGGCTGGGGACGGCCGCCTGCGGCGCGGTCTTCCTCCTCGCCCACGCGGTCGGCTTCCCCGTCTCCTCCGGCCTCTGGACCCTGGTGACGCCGGGCGGCCTGGCCTGGGCGAGCACGGCCCGGCAGCGGCGCCTGCCGGTGGGGCTGACCGCGGTGGCGGTGCTGCTGACCGGCGTCGTCGTCTCGCTCGCCGCGCACGACCCGGCCAACGTCCGGATCGTCGTCGTGATCATCGTCGGCAGCGCCGTCGGGGGTCTCGCGGTCCGCGGCATGGACCGCAGCGAGCGCTCCGCCCGGCACCGCGCCGCGGAACGGGCCCAGCACCTGGAACGGGCCGCCGAGGAGGCGGTGCGCGCCCGGCGGCTCGGCGTGGCGCGCGACCTGCACGACCTCGTCTCCAGCGCCGTGGGCGTGATGGTGGTGCACTCCGGTGCCGCGGAGGCGCTGCGGGCCACCGACCCCGCTGCGGCCCGCGCCGCCCTCGACGTCGTCCGGCGCACCGCGGCGGAGACCGTCGGCGAGCTGGCCGCGCTGGCGGCGGTCACCGGCGGGGGGCGGTCCGGCGTCCCGCCCCCCGCCGGTGGGGTGGTGGAGCACGGGATGGCCGACGTCGAGGAGGTGGTGGAGCGGATGCGGGGCGCCGGCCTGACGATCTCCTTCACCGCGAACTCCGTCCCGCCACGGCCGGGGGGACCGTCGCTACCGCCCGCCGTCGCCGGCGCGGTGTACCGCACGGTGCAGGAGTCGTTGACGAACGCCGCGCGCCACGCGCCCGGCGCGGCGGTCACCGTCGTCGTCGGCGTCGGTCCGGACGCGGTCTGCGTGGACGTGGTGGACGACGGTCCGGGGCGCAGCCCGGTTCCTCGCCGCGGCTACGGGCTCGTGGGCATCTCCGAGCGCGTCGAACACCTCGGTGGTTCCCTGCACGCCGGTCCGGGGGACGACGGGAGGGGGTTCCGGGTGCGGGTCCGCGTGCCCCTGGGCGCAGCGCACGGGGTGGGGGCGTGAGCGCCGGGCTGCGCGTCCTGCTGGTCGACGACCACGACCTGCTGCGCGCCGGCCTCGTGGCCCTGCTGAGCGCCGCCGACGACATCACCGTGGTCGGGGAGGCCACCGACGGGCCCTCCGCCGTGCGTGCCGTGGCGCAGCTCGAGCCCGACGTGGTCCTGATGGACGTGCAGATGCCCGGCGGGGAGGGGATCACCGCGACCGGCCGGATCGTGTCGACCCGGCCGGCGACCAGGGTGCTGGTGCTGACCACCTTCGACCTCGACGACTACGTCTTCCGGGCCCTGCGGGCCGGCGCCTCCGGTTTCCTGCTCAAGACGGCGCCCCCGGCGGACCTCGTCCACGCCATCCGGGCCGGTGCCGCCGGCGAGCTCCAGCTCGCCCCCAGCGTCCTGCGGCGGCTGGTGGACAGCTACGTGGAGAACCCTCCTCCCGCCCAGCGCCCCCGCCCGCCCGGGCTGGACGAGCTGACCCCGCGGGAGCTGGACGTCCTGGGGGTCCTCGCGACGGGGGCGTCCAACGCGGAGATCGGCGCGCAGCTGCACCTGGCCGAGACGACCGTGAAGTCGCACGTGACGCACGTCCTCGCGAAGCTCCGGCTGCGCGACCGGGTGCAGGCCGTGGTCGTGGCCCACGAGCACGGCCTCGCCGGGCGGGGCGCCCGGCCGTGAGCGCCGCGGCCCTCAGCCCACGACCACCCCGCCCCGCAGCCGCCGCCCCGTGAGCAGCGCCAGGTCCAGCGCGAGCACCTGCTCGCGCGGCCCCGGCGCCCACGTGTCGAGGACCTCCTCCAGCGGGCCCGGCCCCGGCCAGCGCGCGAGCCGGGCCCGGCCGGAGACCGTCACGCTCCACCCGTCGCGGCGCCCGGCGTCGACGTGGTCGACGTGGAAGGCGATGACCGCGTCGCGCACCGCCCGCGCCAGGGCGGTGTCCGCGCCGGTGCGGAACCACAACCGGTCCCCGGCCACCGCGTAGTTCAGCGTCGCCACCGCCGGCAGGGCGCGCTCGGTGTAGACCGCGCGGCCGATGCCCCTGCGGCCCAGCAGCTCCCGGCACTCCCGCGCATCGAGCACCGGCACGCCCCCGGCCGCCTCGCGCACCACGACCTCACCCCCGCGGCTGCGGCACGACGGCCACGGGCAGCTGCGCGCCGTGCAGCACGGCGTGGCTCACCGACCCCAGCAGCAGGGACGCCAGGGCGCCGCGGCCGCGGGTGCCGACGACGAGCAACCGCGCCGCCGCGGCCGCGTCGAGCAGCGCCTCGGCCGGTCGGTGGTGCGCCACCAGCACCTGGCGCACCACCAGCTCCGGGTACCGGCCGCGCACCTCCTCGACGGCCCCGGTGAGCACGGCGGTGTGCTCGGCCTCCAGCGTCGAGCGGGCCGCGGCCATCGCCTCGTCGCAGACGTGGTCGGCCCAGGGGTCGAAGGGTTCCCAGGCGTGCACGACGACGAGCTCCTCCCCCAGCCGTCGCGCCTCGTCGGCGGCGAAACCCAGGGCGGTGGCCGCCGCGGGCGAGCCGTCGACGCCCACGACCACCCCCGAGGCACCGGCGCCGGGGGCGGCCGCGACCACGACCACCGGGCAGGGAGCGCTGGAGGCCACGGCGGCGCTCGTCGACCCCAGCCGCAACCCGGCCACCCCGCCGCCGCCGCGAGAACCCACGACGAGCAGCTCGGCGCCCTCCGCCTCGCGCAGCAGCCCGTGCCGGGCGCTGTCGTGGTCCAGGGCGGTGCGGACCTCCACGTCGGGGGCGGTGTCCCGGACCGCGCGGCGCGCGGCGGCCAGCACCTCCACCGCGTTCTCCTCCACGAACCGCACGTACTCGGCGGGCAGGTAGCCGCCGGCGGCCGTGACGGTGGCGACGGGCCGCACCGCGTGCACCAGGCGCAGCCCGCA
>NZ_BAABIL010000318.1:0-9135 GCF_039542765.1 Kineococcus glutinatus | reverse complement strand
CTCGACGCCGCCGCCGCCGACCTCGCGGCGGGCGCGACCGGCGCCGCCGACCGCTACGCCGCCGAGCTGGAGGCCGCCACCGCCCTGGACGCCTGGGACGCCGAGCGCGGCGTCGACGTCGCCCTGCAGGCCCTGGGCGCCTGCACCGACCGCTCGCGGGAGCTGGGCGCCCTCTCCGTCGGGCAGCGCCACCGGGTGCACCTGGCGTGCCTGCTGGGCGCCCCGCACGACCTGCTGCTGCTGGACGAGCCGACGAACCACCTGGACGCCGACGGGCTGGCGTTCCTCACCGACCGGTTGCGCGCCCACCCCGGCGGCCTGGCCCTCGTCAGCCACGACCGGGCCCTGCTGCGCGACGTCGCCGTGGAGTTCTGCGACCTGGACCCCACCCGCGACGGGCACGCGCGCCTGTACGCCGGCGGCTACGACGCCTGGCAGGAGGGCCGCCGGCGCGACCGGGAGCGGTGGGTGCAGGACGTCGACGCGCAGCAGGCCGAGCACCGCCGGCTGACGAGCGCGGTGGAGCAGGCCCGCGACCGCCTCGGCACGGGCTGGCGCCCGGGCAAGGGCAGCGGCAGGCACCAGCGCCAGTCCCGGGCCCCGGGCGTCGTGCAGGCGCTGAACCGGGAGCGGGAGGCGCTGGCGGCGCACCGGGTCACCGTGCCCGAGCCGCCACCGGTGCTGCGCTGGCCGCAGCCGGCCACCCGGCCGGGCGCGGCGCTGCTGGAGGCCCGCGACGTCCGGGTCCCCGGGCGCCTGGCGCACCCCGTCTCGCTGGTCCTCGACGGCGGGGACCGGCTGGTGGTCACGGGCGCGAACGGGGCGGGCAAGTCCACGCTGCTGTCCGTGCTGGCCGGCCTGCTGCGGCCCGGCGGCGGCGCCGTCCACCGCTCGCCGTCGGCACGCGTGGCGCTGGTCGCGCAGGAGGTTCCCGGATGGCCGCCCGGCGCCACCGCCCGGCAGGTGCACGAGCAGCACGTCGGCCGGCTCGTCGCGGCGGGCCTGCTGCGCGAGGAGGACGTGGTGCCGCTGAGCGCGACGGGGCTGCTGGACGAGGAGGCGCTGCGCACCCCCGTGCAGCGGATGTCCTCCGGTCAGCAGCGGCGCCTGGACCTCGCGGTGCAGCTGGCCGCCCGGCCCGACGTGCTGCTGCTCGACGAGCCGACCAACCACCTGTCGGCGGCGCTGGTCGACGAGCTCACCGCGGTGCTGCAGGCCACGGTCGCGGCCGTCGTCGTCACCACCCACGACCGCCGGCTGCTCGCCGACCTCGGTGGGTGGCCCCGGCTGCACCTGGGCCTGCCGCCGGCGGGGCGGTGAGCGGGTGGGCGGTGAGGGGGTGGGTCGCGGGAGCCAGCCGCTCGAACGCCCAGCAGGAGGCGGCCAGCAGGGCCAGGCCCGCGACCACCCACCACGGGTGGGTGATGACCGCCTCCTCCGCGCCCGCCAGCGGGTTGGCCAGCAGGCCGAGCCGCTCGACGGCCCAGCCGCAGGCGGCGACCAGCGCCACGACGGCACCGGCCACGCGCAGCGCGGGGTACGCGCAGGTGCGGGAGGCCAGGTGCAGGGAGGGCAGCAGCAGCGCGACGGTGACCAGCTGGGCCAGCTCCACGCCGACGTTGAAGGCCAGCAGCGCCGGCAGCGACGTCGACCCGTCCAGGCCGAGGTCGGTGAGGATGCCGGCGAAGGCCAGGCCGTGGACCAGGCCGAAGGCACCGGCGATGACGACCTCGCCGCGGTGGGCCAGCGGGCGGATCGCGTGCACCGCGGCCACCCCCACCGAGGCGGCGATGAGGACCTCCACCGGCGCGCCGGGCACCGACACCCACCCCAGCGCGGCGGCGACGAGCGTCAGGGAGTGCCCCGCGGTGAACGCGGTGACGACCCGCACGACGTCGCGGGTCGTGGCGACGACGCCGTCGCCGCGCCGCCAGCGCCCCCGGACCGCGGCGAGCGGGGCCACCAGGAGCAGCGCGGCGAGGAACAGCAGGTGGTCGGCCCCCTCCAGGACGTGGTGGTAGCCGTAACCGATCATGTCCACCAGGCCCGTGCCGGCCCGGCTGTCGGCGGCGCCGATCTGCAGGCTGGTGTCGGCGGCGTCGAGCACGCCGGCGGTGGAGATCTCCCCCGCGGCGTCGGTCAGCACGACGACGGCCTCGTGCGAGGGGTCGGCCTCGGTGATCGCGTCGTAGGTGATCGTGAAGCTCGACGGGTCCGCGCCGGCGGTGTCCAGGGCGACGTCGACGCTGAAGGACTCGATGCCCTCGACGGACTCGCGCACCGGGTCGGACCAGGTCTCCGCCCACGTCGTGCCGTCGGCCCCGGTGACCGCGAGGTGCTCGTCGAGGTAGGCGATCACGTCCGCGGCGTACCCGTCGACGCCGGTGGTCGTGGTGGCGTGGTCGGTGCCCAGCACCTCGTCGAGGGTCTCGAGCGCGACGCTGACGGTGACCGTGGCCGAGTCCTGGCCCACCTGCACCGACAGGGTGCTGCTGTCGAGGCTGTGCGCCTGCGCGGCAGCGGGTGCGCCGAGCACCAGGGCGGCGGTCAGGGCACCGGTCGCGGCGAGCGCGCGGCGTCGGGAGGCGGTCATGGCTCCGAGGGTGCGCGGCGATCCTGTGGACCGGCCCTGCACCGGCTGTGCGGTGGGGCGCCCGGCCCCGGCCCCGGCTCCGGCCCGCGGGCCTCACAGCAGGCCCACACGGATCACACCGACGCGTCGCAGGTACCCCGCCCACCGTGGTGCCCGACCACCACACGACCGACCCTCCGAGGGGAACCCCG
The DNA here is from genome assembly GCF_039542765.1 of Kineococcus glutinatus. Classification (NCBI taxonomy): domain Bacteria; kingdom Bacillati; phylum Actinomycetota; class Actinomycetes; order Kineosporiales; family Kineosporiaceae; genus Kineococcus; species Kineococcus glutinatus. Next base: position 6,351 of record NZ_BAABIL010000318.1, on the reverse strand, counting down.
TGAAGATCCGCAAGACCATCGCCGGCCTCGTGCTCCTGAGCACCTTCTCGCTGGCCGCGTGCGGTGGCACGAGCACCGGCGCGACCAGCTCCACCGCCGTCGCCACGACCGCCGCGTCCGGCACCACCGCGACGGACACCTCCGCGGACGGCTCGGGCACCACCACCACCGCCGCCGGGGGCGGTGCGCGCGGCGGCGGCCCCGGTGGCGGTGTCGACGTCAGCTCGGTGTCCACCGAGGAGCAGCTGGTCGCCCTGGTCCAGGAGGCCTACGGCGACGGCGGCCTCGGCCTGCACCGCGGCCACCAGCCCGTGGAGGACGTGCTCGACGAGGTCCTGTCGATCAGCCACGACGAGCTCCACGTCCGCATGGAGGCCGGTCAGAACCTGGCCGCCGTGGCCACCGACCTCGGGATCGACCCGCAGACCCTCGTCGACGCCCTGGTGGAGTCCTGGAGCCCCGCCATCGACACCCTGCTCGCCGCCGGGACCATCACCGAGGCCGAGGCCGAGCAGTACCGGCAGGCGCTGGAGGAGGCGTTCACCTTCCGCGTCACCTGGGACGGCGAGCAGGCCACCCCGACGTTCGCGGGCCTGTCCGGCTGACCGCACCCGGCCGGGCGCGGTCAGCCGGACGGGCCGCGCCCCGGCGGGCGCGTCGTCAGCCGTCGGTGGCGGGGCGCCCGAACCGGGCGGTGCAGTGCCAGACGCGTTTGAGGGTCTGCCCGTCGGCGAGGCCCTCGCGGACCGCCTCGCCGATGACCCGGGCGTCGAGGACGCCGTCGCGGGCGATGCCGGTGGCGGCGTCGACGACCTCCGGGCCGCGGTAGCCGGGGTGCGCGGCGACGTCGGCGACCGCGGCGCGGAAGCCGTGGTGCCACCGCACCGGCACGCCGAGCAGGTGCGCGTCGGCCTCGACGTCGGTGCCGCGGAAGCAGGGGTCGAGCACGAGGGCCTCGACGTCGCGGTCGAAGCGGACACCGCCGTGGACGTGGGCCTCGACGTAGTCGTCCAGCGGATCGCGCGCGCCGGCGTCCTCGTCGGCGAGGTGGGTCAGGCGGCAGCGGTCGGCGGTGCCCACGTCGACGGGTTCGAAGACGCTGTCGGGGTAGCAGAACGTGGTGCGCGCCAGGGTGGCCGCGCCGAGGAGCAGGTGCGCGGAGCCGAACCTGGGCGAGCCGCCGGCGGGCCGGCGCCGGTGGTTCAGCGAACCGTAGACGGGGCGCGCCGCGGGCGGGGCGCCGTCGTAGGCGCCGCCGAAGAGGCGGCTCTCCCAGCGCCGGCGGTCCCCGCCGGGGTGGCAGCTCACCAGGCCGTTGCTCGTGCCGGTCTCGAACTGGGAGCGGTAGCGGCCGTCGGCGGCCATCGCGCGCAGGATCGGCGCGGTGCCCCCTGCCCGGCGGCGCACGAGGCGGTCGGGGTGGAAGTGCACCGTCACCCGCCACGACGGCTCCAGCGGCCCCCCGGCGGCGAGGCCGCGCACGTGCGCCACCGCGGCGGCGGCCTCCGGGCCCACCGGAGCGCCTCAGTCGCGCCCGGGCCGCCACAGCACGAGGGCGCGCGACCGAGCCGGCGAGGGCGGCCGGCGCCCCACCGCGGTCGCCACGATGTCCCCCGCCGACCCGGCGGCGAACACCCGCCCGGCGGTCTGCCGCAGCCGGTGCAGCTCCTGCAGCAGCAGCTCGGCGCGGTCGCTGAGCACCTCGACCTGCTTCTCCAGCTCCATGATCCGCTTGATGCCGGCGAGGTTCACGCCGTCCTCCTGCGACAGCCGCTGCACCTCGCGCAGCCGGGCGATGTCGCGCGCGGAGTAGCGCCGGCCCCGGCCGGGGGCGCGCTGCGGTGAGACGAGGCCCAGCCGGTCGTACTGCCGCAGCGTCTGCGGGTGCATCCCGGCCAGCTCGGCCGCGACCGAGATGACGAACACGGGCGCGTCGTCGTCGTGCACGCCTCCTCCTCCCACGTCCTCACCGGTGGGGACGGGCCCGGGTCCCCCCGGTCGCCCCCGGGGTGCAGCACCGGGGGGACCCGTGCGGGTCCCCCCGGTCGCCCCGAGCCGTTCAGCCCGCCGCGCGCTCCGCGAGCCCCGCGCGGGGGTCCTCACCCTTCGTGGCCTCGGCGAACGCCTCGACGGCCGCCTTCGCGTCCGGTTCGAGGCGGTCGGGCACGACGACCTCCACGGTGACCAGCAGGTCCCCGCGGCTGTCGTCCTGCCGGCCCCGCTTGGCGCCGTGCCCGCGCACCCGCAGCGAGCGCCCCGACGGGGTGCCCGGCGCGATCCGCACCCGCACGCCGGTGCCGTCGATCGTCGGCACCTCCACCGTGGCGCCCAGGGCGGCCTCGGCGAACGTGATGGGCAGGGTCATCCGCAGGTCGTCGCCGTCGCGGCGGTACACCGGGTGCGGCTCGACGGAGACGGTGACGAGCAGGTCCCCCGCCGGTGCGCCGCCCGGGCCAGGCAGGCCCTTGCCGCGCAACCGGACCCGCTGCCCGTCGCGGACGCCCAGCGGCAGCCGCGCCGAGACGGTGCGGGCCGGGCCGCCGCGGGGGTCGGGCACGCGCAGGTTCACCGTCGCGCCGGCCAGGGCGTCGCGGAAGCCGACCCGCGCCGTCGCGTCGAGGTCGGTGCCCCGGGTGGGCGCCTGGCCGTAGCCGGTGGAGGGCGGGAACCCGCCGGCCTGGCCGAAGAGCCCGCCGAGCAGGTCCTCGAACCCGGGCCCCGGGGTGCCGCCGCCGGGCGTGCCGAAACGCACCCGGGACCCCGCGCCGCCGCCACCGGCGGCCTGGCCGAAGAGCCCGCCGAGCAGGTCCTCGAACCCCGCGCCGCCGGCGCCGGCCCCCGGGCCGCCGGCGGTGAAGCGGGCACCGCCGCCGAGCATCGCCCGGATGCCGTCGTACTGGCGGCGCTGCTCGGGGTCGGAGAGGACGGCGTACGCCTCCCCGACCTCCTTGAACCTGCGCTCGGCCGCGGCGTCACCGGGGTTGGCGTCGGGGTGCAGCTCCCGCGCCCGCTTGCGGTACGCCTTCTTGATGGTGGCGGCGTCGGCGTCGTGGGGGACGCCGAGCACGTCGTAGAAGTCCTTCTCGGCCCAGTCCTGCATGCTCACCGGCGTCCCCCCTCCCCGCGTCCCGCCGCCCCGGCCGTCACTGCGGGTCGGCCACCGCGACGCGGGCCGGGCGCAGGACGCGCTCGCCGAAGCGGTAGCCGGGCTGCAGGATCTGCGTGCACGTGGCCACCTCGACGTCGTCGGAGTGGGCGTGCATGAGCGCCTCGTGCACGGCCGGGTCGAACGGCTCGCCGTTCTCGCCGTAGCGCACCAGCCCGAACCGGCCCAGCGTCGCCTCCAGCTTGTCCGCGATCGCCGCGAACGGACCGGTGAGGTCGCCGTGCTGGCGGGCCAGGTGCACGTCGTCGAGGACGGGCAGCAGGGCCTCGGCGACGCTGGACAGCGCCGCGTCGCGGGCGACGTCGCGGTCGCGGTCCACCCGGCGGCGGTAGTTGACGTACTCCGCCTGCAGCCGCTGCAGGTCCTCCAGCCGCTCGGCGGCCAGCGTCTGCGCGGCGAGCAGGTCGGAGGCGGCCGCCTCGGTGGCGGCGGTCACGTCCGCCGGGTAGGAGGGCAGCGAGCCCTCCCCGCCGGCCGCCGCGTCCTGCGCCGCGGCCGGCTCCTGCCGGGGCATGCCGGTCTCCGGGTCGATGCGGCGGCGGTCCCGGACGACGGGGCCGCTCGCCTCGTCCCGCTCGTCGCGGGCGGTGTCCTCCGGCATCACTTGTCCTTCTCGTCGTCGACGACCTCGGCGTCCACCACGTCGTCGTCGGCGGCGGGCTTGGTGAAGTCGGGCCCGCTCGAGGCGCCGGCGTCGGTCCCGGTGCCCTCGCTGCCGGCGGCGGCGTACATCGCCGAGCCGAGCTTCTGGCTGGCCTGCGCCACGGCCTCGGTGCCGGCCTTGATCGCGTCGGTGTCGGTGCCGGCCAGCGCGGTCTTCAGGTCCGCCAGGGCGGAGTCGACCTCGGTGCGGCCGTCGGCGGGCAGCTTGTCCTCGTTGTCCTTGAGGAACTTCTCCGTCTGGTACACGAGGCTCTCGGCCTGGTTGCGGGCCTCGGCGTCCTCGCGGCGCTGCTTGTCCTCGTTGGCGTGCGCCTCGGCGTCCTTCACCATGCGCTCGATGTCCTCCTTGGACAGCGCGCTGCCGCCCGAGATGGTCATCGACTGCTCCTTGCCGGTGCCGCGGTCCTTGGCGTTGACGTGCACGATGCCGTTGGCGTCGATGTCGAAGGTGACCTCGATCTGCGGCACGCCGCGCGGGGCGGGGGCGATGCCGGTCAGCTCGAAGGTGCCCAGCGGCTTGTTGTCGCGGGCCAGCTCGCGCTCGCCCTGGAACACCTGGATGAGCACGCTCGGCTGGTTGTCGTCGGCGGTGGTGAAGACCTCGCTGCGCTTGGTCGGGATGGCCGTGTTGCGCTCGATGAGCTTGGTCATGATCCCGCCCTTGGTCTCGATGCCGAGGGACAGCGGGGTCACGTCGATGAGCAGCACGTCCTTGCGCTCGCCCTTGAGGACGCCGGCCTGCAGGGCGGCGCCGACGGCGACGACCTCGTCCGGGTTGACGCCCTTGTTGGGCTCGCGACCGCCGGTCAGCTCCTTGACGACCTCGGCGACGGCGGGCATGCGGGTGGAGCCACCCACGAGCACGACGTGGTCGATGTCCTTGATGGAGACGTCGGCGTCCTTGATGACCTGGTGGAACGGCGCCTTGGTGCGGTCGAGCAGGTCGGAGGTGAGCTGCTCGAACTGCGCGCGGGTGAGCTGCTCGTCGAGGTGGACGGGGCCGTTCTCCGTCATCGACAGGTACTGCAGCGAGATGCCGGTGGCGGTGGAGCTGGACAGCTCCTTCTTGGCCTGCTCGGCGGCCTCGCGCAGGCGCTGCATGGCGATCTTGTCCTTGGACAGGTCCATGCCGGTGCTGCCCTTGACCTTCTGCAGCAGGTGGTCCACGACGCGCTGGTCCCAGTCGTCGCCGCCCAGGTGGTTGTCGCCGGAGGTGGCGCGCACCTGGATGGTGGAGAAGCCGTCCTCGTCCTTGCCGACCTCCAGGAGGGACACGTCGAACGTGCCGCCGCCGAGGTCGAAGACGAGGATGAGCTCGTCCTCCTTGCCCTTGTCCAGGCCGTAGGCCAGCGCCGCGGCGGTGGGCTCGTTGATGATGCGCAGGACGTTGAGGCCCGCGATCTTCCCGGCCTCGGTGGTGGCCTGGCGCTGGGCGTCGTTGAAGTAGGCGGGGACCGTGATGACGGCGTCGGTCACGGACTCGCCGAGGTAGCTCTCCGCGTCCCGCTTGAGCTTCTGCAGGATGCGGGCGCTGATCTCCTGCGGCGTGTAGTCCTTGCCGTCGATGCCCTGCTTCCAGTCGGTGCCGATGTGGCGCTTGACGGAGCGGATCGTGCGGTCGACGTTCGTGACGGCCTGGCGCTTGGCGATCTCGCCGACGAGGACCTCGCCGCTCTTGGCGAAGGCCACGACCGAGGGGGTGGTGCGCCCGCCCTCGGCGTTGGCGATGACCGTCGGCTCGCCGCCCTCCAGGACGGAGACGACGGAGTTGGTGGTGCCGAGGTCGATGCCGACGGCTCGTGCCATGGAGGTGCTCCTTCTGCGACGTTGGCGATCGGGCGGCCGCTCGGGCCGCGGGCAGAACCCTTGAGCGGATCTGGCTCAAGTCTCCACGCGGTGCCCGAGCTGTCAAGCCGGGACCGGCGACCTTGAGCCGGCGTCGCTCAAGTCAACGACCGGTCCCCGCCGGGTGTTCCCGCCCGTCCCCGCTCCTCCTCGTGCGGAGAGGGGGTGGCCGAGGGTCGCGCGGCACGAGTTCTCACTCTGCGTAGACAGGTAGTAGACAGAGTGTTGCCACGCTGGCTATGGTGTATCCAGTGGGCGGTCCCCTGCCCGCTCGACACCCGCACAGCGGTCCGACACCCGCCCCGCCGCGGGCACACCGCCGCGGTGGGCGTCGACGTCGAGGAACACGGTGCGCCGCGACGGCCAGGGGTCGCCGGTCGCGATGAGCACCGCGCGGCCCGCGCCGACGTCAGCGATGACGGATGGAGATGATCAATTGCTCGGCAAGAAGTTCGGGGCCGCCCTCGGTGTCTCGGCCCTGCTGCTCACCGCGTGCGGCGGCGACGACGCCGCCCAGGACCCCGACGAGAAGGGCACCGTCGGCATCGCCATGCCGACCAGGTCCTCCGAGCGGTGGGTCAACGACGGCGCGAACATGGTGGAGCAGTTCGAGGCCGCCGGCTACGAGGCGCAGCTGCAGTACGCCGAGGACGACATCTCCGTGCAGGTCAACCAGA
>NZ_BAABIL010000317.1:0-6835 GCF_039542765.1 Kineococcus glutinatus | reverse complement strand
GTCGGCCCGGGCGCGGCCGACGCCGCCGTGCCCACCGCCGTGCCCACCGCCGTGCGGGCCGCCCGCACCGCCGGCGGGCGCCGCCGGCGGTGCGACGGCGACCGGGGTCTCTTCGGTCACGGCTGGAACTCCTCGCAGCTGCCGGTCGGCTCAGGACGTGAAGATGCTCTTCTTCTGCTCCTCGATGCTGTTGACGAGGCCGTCGATGTCGGCCGGGTTGTTGATGAACGTCTGCAGCGAGGGGATCATCACGGTGGAGGCGAAGTCCGGCCGGGTGTCGCGGTCCATGAACTGGGCGATGGACTTGGCGCTGCCGACGTACTCGGCGCACCTCGCCTGCAGCTCGGTGTACCCGGAGGTGTCGGTGTCGCCGTTGGCGGTGATGACCGTCGGGTTGGTCTGCACCATGAGGGTGCCGGCGTCCGCGGAGCCGAGGTAGCCGAGGAACTTCTTGGCCGCCTCCTCGTCGCGGGGCCGCGCCGACATCATGTAGCCGTCCAGCGGCGCCTCGACCGCGTCGGCACCGATCGCCGGGTCGATCTCGGGGAAGTTGAAGAAGTCGAGGTCGCCCTGGTCGGCCTCGGGGAACTGCTCCCCGATGAAGGAGCCGAGCAGCATCATGCCCGCCTCCTTGTTGACGAGGGCGGTGGCGGCCTCCTGCCACTCCCGGCCGTTGGCGGCCTCCTGGTGGAACGGCATGATCTCCCGCCACGCCTCGAAGACGCTCTTGACCTCCGCGCTGTTCCAGGCCTCCTCGCCGGCCATGAGGTCGACGTGGAACTGGTAGCCGTTGATGCGCAGGTTGAGCTGGTCGAAGGTGCCCATCGCGGGCCAGCCGTCCTTGTCGGCGAAGGCCATCGGGACGAGCCCGTCGGTCTGCATCCGGGCCAGCAGCGCCTTGAAGGACTCCCAGTCCGCCGGCGGGGTGTAGCCGCGCTCCTGCCACAGCGACTTTCGGTAGAAGACCGCCCAGGGCCCGTAGGTGCTCGGCACGAGGTACTGCTTGCCGTCGTCGCCGGTGCCGGCCTGCTTGAAGGCGTCGGTGTAGCCGGTGAGGTCCTGCCACACGTCGCTGATGTCGCCGGCCAGGCCGCGGGAGGCGAAGAAGCGCATCCGGTAGCCGGAGAACCAGGTCCAGACGTCGTCGGGGCTGCCCTGGAGGTAGTTGTTGATGCCCTCCTGGAACTTCTCGTGCTCGATGGTGTTGATGGCGACGTCGACGCCGGCCTTGGTCTTCGCGTCGGCCGCGAGGGCCGCGATCATCTTCTTGGGCACCTCGTCGGAGCCGTTGGAGCCGAGCGTGGTGGCGGACCCGCCGCCCTCGCCGCCGCTGCCGGCGTCGTCCCCGCCGCAGGCGGTGAGCCCGCCGAGCGCGCCGGCGGCCAGGACGGAGCCGCGCAGCACGGAGCGGCGGGGCAGGCGGGTGGCTCGGACGGAGGCGGGCACCAGGCTCGCGAGGTGCTCGGCTTCGGTGCGGGGGCGGGTCATGGCGACTTCGACTCCTTCGTCGGGTGGCGGGAGCCTCTGCCGCAGCACGTCACCATGTCAAGCCAAACACCACGACCGATCACGAGTCGTGACCGATCCGTGTTCGATGCTGTTTGACTCCGCGGGATCGGGCCGGGCATGGTGAGCGCCGTGCGGCAGTGGAGCGGACCCGGCCTGGCCTTCGGCGGCGACTACAACCCCGAGCAGTGGCCGGAGGAGGTGTGGGCCGAGGACCTGCGGCTCATGGCGGAGGCCGGCGTGACGCTGGTCAGCGTCGGCATCTTCTCCTGGGCGCTGCTGGAACCGGAGCCCGACCGCTTCGAGGGGGCGTGGCTGGACCGCGTCCTCGACGGCCTGCACGGCGCGGGCGTCGGCGTCTGCCTGGCCACCGCCACCGCCTCCCCGCCGCCGTGGTTCACCGAGCGCTGGCCCGAGGCCCGCCCCGTCGGCGCGGACGGCGTGCGCACCGTCTTCGGCAGCCGCCAGACCTACTGCCCCAGCTCCCCCGCCTACCGCGAGCGGGCCGCCCTGCTCGTGGAGCGGGTCGCCGAGCGCTGGGGCGACCACCCCGCGCTGCGGCTGTGGCACGTCAACAACGAGATCGGCTGCCACAACTCCCGCTGTTATTGCGACGTCTCCGCGGCCGCCTTCCGCCGGTGGCTGGCCGAGCGCTACGGCAGCGTCGAGGCGCTGAACGAGGCGTGGTCCACCCGCTTCTGGTCGCAGGGCTACACCTCCTTCGCGCAGGTGCAGGTGCCCGCCCGCAGCACCACGTTCCCCAACCCCACCCAGGTCCTCGACTTCGACCGCTTCTCCTCCGACGAGCTGCTCGCGCTGCACGTCGCGGAGAAGGAGGTGCTGCGGCGCACCACCCCCGACGTGCCGGTGACGACCAACTTCATGGTCCACTCCAACACCCGGGACATGGACTACGGCCGCTGGGCGCGCGAGCAGGACGTCGTCTCCAACGACCACTACGTCCTCACCACCCCGCCCAACCCGACCACCGACCCGCGCGCCGAGCTGGCCTTCGCCGCCGACTGGACGCGCGGCCTGGCCGGCGGCGAGCCGTGGCTGCTCATGGAGCACTCCACCTCGGCGGTCAACTGGCAGCCCGTCAACGTCGCCAAGCTGCCCGGCCAGCTGCAGCTGGACTCCCTCTCCCACGTGGCGCGCGGCTCCGACGGGGCGTGCTTCTTCCAGTGGCGCGCCTCGGCCGGGGGCGCGGAGAAGTGGCACTCCGCCCTCGTGCCGCACGCCGGCACCGACTCCAAGGTGTGGCGGGAGGTCGTCGAGCTCGGCGGCGCGCTGCAGCGGATCGCCGAGGTGCGCGGCTCGCGGGTGGAGGCCGACGTCGCTTTCCTGCTGGACTACGAGGCGTGGTGGGCCGTCGAGCCGCCCGCCGGCCTGCCCACCCCCAGCCGGGAGCTGCGCTACCTGGACACGGCGCTGGCGCTGCACCGGCTGCTGCGCGAGCGGCACGTCACCGCCGACGTGCTCACCGTCGGCGCCGAGGGCGAGCGCCTCGCCGAGACCCTCGCCGGCTACCGCGTCGTCGTCGTGCCCGCACTGCACCTCGTCTCCGACGCCACCGCCGCCGCGGTCGCGGCCGCGGCCGGGGCGGGCGCGCAGGTGCTGATCACACATTTCTCCGGGATCCTCGACCCCGCCGGCCGGGTGCGCCTGGGCGGCCACCCCGGCGCGTTCCGCGACCTGCTGGGGGTGCGCGTGGAGGAGTTCGCGCCGCTGCTGCCCGGCGAGGTCACCGCGCTCGACGACGGCTCGCGCGGACGGGTGTGGTCCGAGCTCGGCCGCGCCGCGGCGGGCACCGAGGTCCTGGCCTCCTTCACCGACGGCCTCGCCGCCGGCAGCCCCGCGCTCACCCGCCGCCCCGCCGGCGCCGGTGCCGCGTGGTACCTGGCGACCGCGCTGGAGGACGAGGGCCTGCAGGCGCTGCTGGACCGGCTGCTGGCCGCGGGCGGGGTGCGGCCGGTGGTGGCGGGCGCACCCCGCGGCGTCGACCTGGTGCGGCGCCGCTCCGCGGAGGGGTCCTGGTTGTTCGTCCTCAACCACGGCGGGACCGCCGCCACCGTGCCCGCCAGCGGCCTGGACCTGCTCACCGGCCGGGAGGCCGACGGCTCCCTCGAGGTGGCGCCCCGCGGCTGCGCCGTGCTGCGAGAACGGGGGTGATCCCGGTGCTGGCCCGGCAGCGGCAGTCGCTCATCCTCGACGCGGTGCGCCGCGACGGGGCCGTGCGGGTGTCCGACCTCGTCGAGCGGCTCGGCGTCTCCGACATGACCATCCGCCGCGACATCGGGCAGCTCTCCCGCCGCGGCCTCGTCGCCCGGGTCCACGGCGGGGCCACCGCCCCGGAGGGGCGCAGCAGCGAGGAACCCGGCTTCCTCGCGAAGTCCTCGCTGCAGACGGCGCAGAAGCGCGCGATCGGTGCGGCCGCCGCCCGGCTCGTCACGCCGGGCTCGTCCGTGGCGCTGTCCGCCGGGACGACGACGGTGGAGGTGGCGCGGGCCCTGCTCGGCGTGGCCGGGCTGACGGTGGTGACGAACTCCCCGCGGGTGGCCGAGGTGCTGCACGAGCCGGCCCGGCACGACCGCACCGTCATCCTCACCGGCGGCATCCGCACCCCCTCCGACGCGCTCGTCGGCCCGGTCGCGGTGCGCAGCCTGCAGACCCTGCACGTGGACTGGCTCTTCCTCGGCGTGCACGGCCTGGACGCCGACGCGGGCCTGACCACGCCCAACCTCGTCGAGGGCGAGACCGACCGGGCCCTCATCGCGGCGGCGAGCACGCTCGTCGTCGTCGCCGACGCCACGAAGTGGGGTGTCGTCGGCCTGAGCACCATCGCCGGCCTCGAGGAGGTCGACGTCCTCGTCAGCGACGCCGCGCTGCCGGTGCAGGCGCAGGCCGTGGCGCGCGAGCGCACCGGCCGGCTCGTGCTGGCCGGCGACCCGGTGGACGGGGACGAGGGCAGCAGCAGCGCAGACAGCGAGGAGAGACGTCCGTGAGCGACCGGCCCAGCACCCCCCAGCAGCCTGCCGGCGGCGGCCGCGACGGCGCACCGCTCGGCGCGCCCCCGGGGGGCGGTTCCCACCCCGTGCGGCGCACGTCGCGGCGGATGGCCGACGGGCGGGAGATCGTCTACTTCGACGACTCCGAGCCGTTCCTGTCCGGCGCGGCGGTCCGCGAGGCCGTCGACACCCGCCCGCTGCCGCCGGCCGAGGACGTGGTGCGCGGCGGCTCGCAGGTGCGCCGGGACCCGCTGACGGGCGAGTGGATCGCGATGGCCTCCCACCGCAACGACCGCACGTTCCTGCCGCCGGCCGACCAGGACCCGCTCGCCCCCACGGTGCCGGGCGGTTTCCCCACCGAGATCGCCGAGTCCTCCTACGACGTCGTCGTCTTCGAGAACCGCTTCCCCTCCTTCTCCCCCCGCATCGGCGGCGAGCCCGGTCTCGTCGACGGCGAGGAGCTGTGGCCGGTGCGCCCGGCCACCGGCCGCACCGAGGTCATCTGCTTCTCCTCCGCGCACTCCGGCTCCTTCGGCACGCTCTCCCCGCACCGGGCCCGCACGGTCATCGAGGCGTGGGTGGACCGCACCGTCGACCTCGGCGCGCAGCCGGACGTCGAGCACGTGTTCGTCTTCGAGAACCGCGGCAAGGAGATCGGCGTCACGCTGCCCCACCCGCACGGGCAGATCTACGCCTTCCCGTTCGTGCCGCCGAAGGCGGCGCGGATGCTCCAGATGGCCCGCGCCCACCGCGAGCGCACCGGCCGCAACCTGTTCCGCGACGTCCTGGACGCCGAGCGCCGCTCCGGCGCGCGCGTCGTCGTCTCCTCCGAGCACTGGACGGCGTACGTGCCGGCCGCCGCCCGCTGGCCGGTGGAGGTCCACCTGGCCCCGCACCGGGACGTGCCGGACCTGCCGGCCCTCGACGACGCCGAGCGCGACGACCTGGCGGCCGTCTACCTCGACGTGCTGGGCCGCCTGGACCGCTACTACCCCGACGACGACCCGCTGCCCTACATCTCCGGCGTGCACCAGGCGCCGGTGCGCGAGGGGCGCGAGGACTTCCGCCTGCACCTGCAGGTGTTCTCGGTGCTGCGCGCCCCCGGCAAGCTGAAGTACCTGGCGGGCGTGGAGTCGGCCATGGCCGCGTGGATCAACGACACGACGCCGGAGCGGGTCGCCGCCCGGCTGCGAGAGGTGGGCTGACGTGGTGGTGCAGGACTCCGCGCCCGCGTTCCTGGAGGCACCGCGGCGGCCGGCCGCCGCGGCCGCCGCCGCGGAGCGGTTCACCGCGGCCTACGGCACCGCACCCGCGGGGGTCTGGTCGGCACCGGGGCGGGTGAACCTCGTCGGCGAGCACGTGGACTACACCGGCGGGCTGTGCCTGCCGCTGGCGCTGCCGCACCGCACGTTCGTGGCGCTGGCGCCCCGCGCCGACGGGGTGGTCCGGGTGCGCTCGGCGCAGGAGGCCGGCGCGTGGGAGGGGCCGCTGGCCGACGTCGGCCCCGGCGCGCCGGCGAGCTGGGCGGCGTACGTGGCGGGGGTGCCGTGGGCGCTGGCGCAGGACGCGCCGGAGGCGCTGCGGGAGGTGGCGGCCAGGGGTTTCGACGTCCTCGTGGACGGCCACGTGCCGCTGGGGTCGGGGCTGTCGTCCTCCGCGGCGCTGGAGTGCGCCGTCGCGGTGGCGCTGGCCGACCTGGCCGGCCTGGACCTGGACCCGGCCGGTTCCGACCCGCTGCGCGCGCAGCTGGCGGCGGCCTGCGTGCGGGCCGAGAACGACGTCGCCGGCGCCCCCACCGGCGGGATGGACCAGGCCGCCTCGCTGCGCTGCCGCGAGGGCGCGGGCATCCTGCTGGACTGCCGCGACGGCTCGGTGCACCACGTGCCGCTGGACCTGGCGGCCGCCGGCCTGGCGCTGCTCGTGGTGGACACCCGCGCATCGCACTCCCACGCTGACGGCGAGTACGGCCAGCGCCGCGCCAGCCTGGAGCGGGCGGGCGCGGCCCTCGGCGTGGCGACGATGCGGGAGGTGCCGTTCGCGGAGCTGGACGCGGCGCTGTCCCGGCTGCCCGACGAGGTCACCCGCGCCCGGGTGCGGCACGCCGTCACCGAGATCGAGCGGGTCCGGCAGACCGCCGCGCTGCTGCAGGGCGGGCGCGAGCGGGAGATCGGCCCGCTGCTGGACGCCTCCCACGAGTCGCTGCGCCACGACTACGAGGTCTCCGCCGCGGAGCTGGACCTCGTCGTGGACACCGCCCGCGCCGCCGGTGCGCTGGGGGCGCGGATGACCGGCGGCGGTTTCGGCGGCTCGGCGATCGCGCT
>NZ_BAABIL010000316.1:0-2189 GCF_039542765.1 Kineococcus glutinatus | reverse complement strand
CGGCCGGCGCCCCGGCCGGCACCACCGTCGTCACCGTCGAGGTCGACGGCGGCAGCATGCTGGGCGTCACCTTCCCGCGGGGCACCAGCGCCACCGAGGTCGCCGTCCGCACCGGCGACGGCAGCACCTGGGGCGCCTGGGCGGTCCTGCCGATCTCCGACGTCGAGCCGGACGCCGGCAGCGGCGAGGCCCGCGGCGGCACCACCGGCTCCGACCCCCTCTGGGTGGGGCGCCTCGGCCGCAGCACCCGCGTGCAGGTCCGCCTCCCCGAGGCCGACGCGGCCACCGCGCAGCTGCACGTCGTCGACCCCGGCACCGCCGCCGGCGACGCCCGCGCGGCCGACCTGCTGAGCGCCCCGGCGGACGAGGTCGCCACCCCGGCCTCGGCCACCCCCACCCCCGAGCGCAAGGCGCTCGCCCAGCCGCGCATCGGCTCCCGCGCGGCCTGGGGCGCCGACGAGACGCTGCGCCGCGACGCCCCCTCCTACAGCCCCACCATCAAGGCCGTCGTGGTGCACCACACCGCCGACGGCGGCAGCTACGGCCAGGGCGAGGTCACCGCCGTCATCCGCGGCATGTACCGCTACCACACCGTGAGCCTGGGCTGGAGCGACCTCGGCTACAACTTCGTCGTCGACCGCTTCGGCGGGATCTGGGAGGGCCGCGCGGGCGGCATCACCAAGGCGGTGGTCGGCGCCCACGCCGGCGGCTTCAACAGCAACACCTTCGGCGTGTCCATGATGGGCGACTTCACCTCGGTCGCGCCGCCGCCGGCGATGCTGGAGTCCGTGGCCCAGGTCATCGCCTGGAAGCTGTCGATGTACAACATCCCCGCCTTCGGCCAGGCCGAGCTCACCTCCGCCGGCGGCGGCACGGCCCGCTACAAGGCCGGCACCACCGTCCGGCTCGCCACGATCCTGGCCCACCGCGACGTCGGCTTCACCGCGTGCCCGGGCAACGTCGGCATCACGAAGATGGGCTGGATCCGCGACCGCGTCGCCCAGCTCCTCGGCGGCGCCCCCGCCTCCGCGATCGCCGCGAAGTACGCCGCCAGCGGCGGCGCCGGCGGCGCGCTGGGCGACACCCGCGGCCCGGAGTCCTCCACCCCGGTGCGCCCCGGCGCCTTCCAGCACTACGCCGGCGGCTCCATCTACTGGTCGCAGGCCACCGGCGCGCAGATCGTCAAGGGCGCCATCCGCGACAAGTGGGCCGCCCTCGGCTGGGAGAACTCCCCCCTCGGCTTCCCCACCCGCGACGAGGGCCCCGCGATCGGCGGCGCCTACAGCCACTTCCAGGGCGGCTCGATCTACTGGTCGCCCAGGACCGGCGCGCACGTGGTGCGCGGCGCGATCCGCGACAAGTGGACCTCGCTGGGCTGGGAGCGCTCCTTCCTGGGCTTCCCGGTCACCGACGAGGTCGTCCTGCCCAAGGGCGCCTTCACCCACTTCCAGGGCGGCTCCGTCTACTGGTCGAGGACGACCGGTGCGCGCGTCGTGCGCGGCGCGATCCGCGATGCGTGGGCCGCCCAGGGCTGGGAGACCGGCAAGCTCGGCTACCCCACCTCCGACGAGTACGACGTCCCCGGCGGCAGGCGCAGCGACTTCCAGGGCGGCTCGCTCACCTGGGACGCGAGCACCGGCCGCGTCACGAAGGCGCTCACGGCGTGAGCCTCGCGAGCCGCCGGGCCCTGCTGCTGGGCGTCCTCGGCACCGCCGCGACCGGCCTGGTCACGGCCGAGGGCGCCCTCGCGGCCCCCGCGACGCCCCGCAGCCTGCCCGCCGGCCTGGAGGACCTGCCGTCCTACGAGGCGCCCACCACGTGCGGGCCGCTGCAGCCGGGCACCGCGGGGCTGCGCGACCTCATCCTGGCCAGCTACGGCAGGCAGACCATCGGCACCACCCGCGCCTGCACCGCCAGCGGCGTCGCCACCAGCGAGCACATGGACGGGCGCGCCCTGGACTGGATGCTGGACGCCGCCGACCCCGCCGACCGCGCCACCGCCGAGGACTTCCTGCGCTGGCTGCTGGCGCCGGACGCCGCCGGGCGCACCGCGGCCTCGGCGCGCCGGCTCGGCGTCATGTACGTCATCTGGGACCGGCAGGTGTGGAAGTCCTACCGGGCCGACCTCGGCTGGCAGCCGTACACCGGCTCCAACCCGCACACCGACCACGTCCACGTCTCCCTCACCC
>NZ_BAABIL010000315.1:0-9334 GCF_039542765.1 Kineococcus glutinatus | reverse complement strand
CGAAGGCCTCGGCGGCGGCGGGGTCGGCGGTGCCGCGCAGGCCCAGCTTGCGCGAGCAGGACGGCCACGCGCCCCAGCCCTGGCCGGCCAGGACGCGCTCGGCGACGACGATCTGCTGCTCGCGGCTGGCCAGGTCGGCGCGGGCGGCGTACTGCCCGCCGCCGTAGCCGCGCCACGTGCTGGCGCTGAACTGCACGCCGCCGTAGTAGCCGTTGCCGGTGTTGATGTGCCAGTTGCCGCCGGACTCGCACTGGGCGAGGCGGTCCCACTCGGAGACGGGCGCGGCGCTGGCGCCGGCGGCCGGGGCCACGACGAGGGCGGCGCCGACGGCACCGGCGGCCAGGGCGAGGGCGCTCTTGCGGGCGAGGGCGGCGGTGGGCCGCCCCGCGCGGTGGGTGGTGGTCGAGGTCAGGGCGCGCGGGAACGCAGGCATGGGTCGGCTACCTCCGACGCCTGCGAGGTCAGCTGTCGGGTTCGGATCGGAAGTTGACCCGGCCGCCGGGAAGCGGCTTCACCCCGAGGACGCACCGCGGTGCGTCCGAGGAACCTGTGGGTCCCCCGCTCCTGCCCCATGTCGTGTCCGGTCGCGGCGGGCAGGACTCGGCGTCTCCGCGACCGTGCCCCGGCGGTGACCGGGGCAGGCTGACCGTAACAAGCCCGACGCCTCTCGTACACCACCGAGATGTTCCTCACATCCCGCGCCGGGCGCGGGACGGGCTCAGCGGCGGCGGTGCCGCGGCCCCGACGAGCGGCCCGCGGCGCGGTCCTCCGCCTCGGCCTCGGCCAGCAGCTTCACCACCGCGTCCTGGATCCGCGGCACGAACGCGGCGGCCTTCTCGCCGGGGATGCCCCGCAGCGGCTCGCCGAAGTGCACGGTGACGCGCGGGCGGCCCGGGGCCGGCCAGTTCCGCTTCTTCGGCGGCATCGCGTCGTAGGTGCCGCGCAGGGCGACCGGCACCACGGGCACGTCGTTCTCCAGGGCCACGTACGCCGCGCCCTTCTTGAACTCGCGCAGCACGCCGTCGTACGAGCGGCCGCCCTCGGGGAACCAGATGAGGCTCCAGCCCTGCTTGAGCAGCTCCCCGGGGGTGCTGGAGACGCCGCCGCGCCGCTCCAGGGGGAAGGCGCCGATGACCAGCCCCGACGGGATGGCCCGCCACCACACGTCGAAGAAGTAGTCCGCCGCCGCCGCCGCCGCCGTGCGCGCGCGCATCCGCGCCGGCAGCGCCTGCAGCAGGATCACCGTGTCCAGGTGCGAGGAGTGGTTCGCGACGATCACGGCGGGCCCGTCGATGCGGTCGAAGACGTCCGCGCCGTGGACCTCGGTCCGCAGCTCCGCGCGCAGCACCGGGATGAGCACCGCGCGCTGCAGCACCGCCCGCAGCGCGGTGGCCGGCCGGCTGCGCACCCAGTCGTTGGAGT
Source organism: Kineococcus glutinatus (assembly GCF_039542765.1). Lineage (NCBI taxonomy): Bacteria > Bacillati > Actinomycetota > Actinomycetes > Kineosporiales > Kineosporiaceae > Kineococcus > Kineococcus glutinatus. The sequence continues at coordinate 7,912 of NZ_BAABIL010000315.1, read as the reverse complement.
GCGCCTGCTTCCCGGGCCGCTCCGGCCGCCGCGGGCCGCCGCCCGGCACGCCGCCGCCGGCGGGGGTGCGCCGGCGCACCCGGTCCAGCCAGCGGGTCGGGCGCGAGTTCGACATGAGCAGGGTCATCGACGGGCCTCCTCGCCTCCGGCCGCGACCGCGACCTTCGTCGTCGCACGGAGCCCGCTGAGCGTCGGAACAGGACTGCTGAGCATGGGAACGGGACCGCCGCGCATCGGAACGGGACTCTGAACAGGCATCAAACCACGCATGCAACCACGCTCCGCACCCGGACGCGCCCGGGACGTGCCGGGACGCGATCAGGGCGCGCCCCGGCGTGCGGTCAGTCCCAGCCGGCCAGGATCCGCTGCGGCAGCCGCAGCCGGCTCGCGGAGGACTCCGCCGTCCAGTCCACCACCGGCCAGCGGGCGCTGCGCGCGGCGCGGAAGAGCGGCACGTCGGGCGAGACCGCCGTGGGGGAGCCGACCGCACGCAGCAGCGGCAGGTCCGACTGGGAGTCGGCGTAGGCGGAGGAGGCGGCCAGGTCGGCGCCGAGCTGCTCCGCGCGACGGCGCAGCCACGCCGCGCGGGACTCCCCGACCAGCGGCGGGGAGGTGAGGAAACCCGTCGCGCGCCGGCGCCCGTCGGCGTCCAGGCGCTCCTCCAGCTCCGTGCACACCACCTCGTCGAACAGGTCGGTGAGCGGGCGGGTGATCTGCCGCACGTCGCCGGTCATGAGGACGGTGGTGTGGCCGGCCTCGCGGTGCGCCTCGATGCGCCGCAGCGCCTCCGGGCCGACCTGCGCGAGCAGCTGCGGCGCCACGACGGCGTCGACGTAGCGCTCCAGCTCGTCCAGGTCCACGTCGGCGTAGCCGCGGAACAGCGAGCGCAGGAAGCTGCCCCGGTCGCGGCGCTCGGCGGCGATCCAGCCCGGCAGGCGGCGGCTGATGCGCGCGAACTCCCGCACCCGCCCCGGCGCGTCGAGCTGCGACAGGCGCAGCTGCAGGTAGGTGTCCACCACCGTGCCCGGCTTCAGGGTGCCCGCGAGGTCGAAGACGGCCAGCACCGGCGCGTCGCCGGCACCCACCCGCTTCAGCTGGCGCGGCGCGCTGCTCGACTCGCTCTCCCGCCGGCGGCGGCGCACCTCGTCGTACTTGCGCATCTGCGCCGTGACGCTCGGGCAGTGGATGTCGCGGACGTACTCGCGCCAGTCGACGACGGCGGTGTCGAAGCCCCACGCCTCCACGTCGGCCGGGTCCAGGGTGCGGTGCAGCGCCAGGGTGTTGTCGTCGGTGAAGCGCAGCTCGGCCTGCGTGTACACCTGGTACAGGTCCATGTAGCGGCGCAGGAACTCCAGCTGGCGGCGCTGCTTGTCCAGCGAGCGCGCGCCGGAGCGGGCGCGCTCGCTGCGCGGGACCAGCGCCAGGGCCCGGTCGCCGAGCTTCACCGCGATCTCCCCCCGCACGAGCTGGCGCTCGATGCGGTCGGCCCCGGGGAAGCCCCACACCGGCAGCTGCGCGGGCGCGCCCGCGAAGGGGTGCTCGCCGAAGTAGGCGCGGATGTGCTCGTAGAACGTGCGGAACGTCACCGGGTTGCGCGAGCCGGACGTGACGTGGAAGTAGGCGGGCGCCCCCGGCGGCGGCGGGGTGGCGGCGACCTTGAGGATCGCGTTGACGACGTGGTCGATCGGCACCACGTCGAGCACGGAGTCGGGGGCGGCCGGGAACTCCGGCATCTCGCCGCGGCCGTAGGCCAGGATGATCGGCTCGGCCATCTTGAACCCCTCGATCCACCCCGGGTGCGGGTGCACCAGGGCGGACTCGATGATGCTGGGCCGCACCACGCTCACCGGGGTCAGCGGCGCGGCGACCTCCTCCACGACCCGCTCGCCCATCGCCTTGGTGAAGGTGTAGACGTCCGTCCAGCCCAGGGTGCGGGCGCGCTCCCGGCCCGCGGCCTTCTGCTGCTCCACGACCCACTCGGCGCGGCGGCGCTCGGCGTCGGCGGCGGCCGTCAGCGGCCCGGCGTGGCCGTGGGCGCGCTCGGCCTCGCGCAGGAAGCGCCGCAGGTGCTCCTCGGTGCGGGAGTCCTCCTCGATGCGGGCGGCGACCCGCTGCCCGGCGGCGGCCTCGGTGCGCCAGTCCACGGTGTGGTCCACGGCCCGCTCCGGCACGGCGCCGCGGCGGCGGCCGCCGACGTAGGCGGTGGAGACGTGCACGTAGTGGATCCGGCCGGCGGTGCGCTCGCCCGCCTCCAGCACGCGCTGCACGAGGCGCTCGGTGCCGTGGACGTTCGTGGCGAACGCCTCCTGGATCACCGGGTCGAAGGAGACGTCCCCCGCGCAGTGCACGACCACGTCGAGGTCGCCCGGCAGGGCCGGGACGTCGTCGAGGTCGGCCTCGAAGACCTCCAGGCGCCCGGCCAGGACCTCGTCGGCGTCGACGCCGGCGAAGATCGGCTTGCGCAGCAGCTTGCGGATGCGGTCCTCGCCGGACTGGCCGGGCTTGGGCCGCACCAGCGCCACCACGCGGGTGCCCGGCAGGTCCACGAGCAGCCGCTGCAGCAGGGCCTCGCCCACGAACCCCGTGACGCCCGTCAGGAAGAGGCGCTTGCCGTCCAGCTCGTCTGCCAGTCTCACCACGAGGAGGAATCCAACCACGTCGCAGGAGCGCCCCCGCCCGCCCGGCCGCGCGCGGCACGTCAGCGTGACACCCGATCGGTGCAGCGCCAGGATGCCCGCGGGGTGGGCAGCGCCGCCCCCGTCCCGGGCTGCGCGACGCGCAGCGAGACTGCTGCGCGCCGCGCAGCGTGCGAGGAGGCCGCTCGTGTCCACGACCCCCAGCCCCCCCGGGGGCCAGACGTCCCACCCCGCCGCCGCGCCGCCCGCGCGCCGGCGCCCCTCCGCCCGCGGCGTCGCCGTCTGGACGGCCGTGTCGCTGGTCGGCGCCGTCGCCTGGACGGTGCTGGCCGTCTCCCGCGGCGAGGAGGTGTCCGCGCTGTGGATCCTCTTCGCGGCGCTGGCGTCCTACGCGATCGCCTACCGCTTCTACGCCCGCTTCATCGCCACCCGCGTCCTGCGCGTCGACGACGGCCGCGCCACGCCCGCGGAGCGGCTGGAGAACGGCGTCGACTACGAGGTCACCGACCGCCGGGTGCTGTTCGGGCACCACTTCGCGGCCATCGCCGGCGCCGGCCCCCTCGTGGGCCCGGTGCTCGCCGCGCAGATGGGCTACCTGCCCGGCACGATCTGGATCGTCGTCGGCGTGATCTTCGCCGGGGCCGTGCAGGACATGACGGTGCTGTTCTTCTCCATGCGCCGCGACGGCAAGAGCCTGGGGCAGATGGTCCGCGAGGAGATCGGCCCGGTGGGCGGTGCCGCCGCCCTCGTCGCGGTGTTCGCCATCATGATCATCATCCTGGCGGTGCTGGCGCTCATCGTCGTCAACGCCCTGGCCGAGTCCCCGTGGGGCGTGTTCTCCATCGCGCTCACCGTGCCCATCGCCCTGTTCATGGGCGTCTACCTGCGCACGATCCGCCCCGGGCGGGTGCTGGAGGCCACCGGCATCGGCGTCGTGCTGCTCCTCGCGGCGATCATCGGCGGCGGCTACGTCGAGCAGCTCGGCCTCGCCGAGAGCCTGACGCTGTCCAAGGAGTCCCTCGTCGTCGCGCTCGTCGTCTACGGCTTCGTCGCCTCGGTGCTGCCGGTGTGGCTGCTGCTCACCCCGCGGGACTACCTGTCGACGTTCATGAAGGTCGGCGTCATCGTCCTGCTCGCCGCCGCCCTGCTGCTGGCCCGGCCGGTGCTGGCCAACGACGCGATCACGACGTTCGCGCGGGAGGGGAACGGGCCGGTCTTCGCGGGCTCGCTGTTCCCGTTCGTGTTCATCACGATCGCCTGCGGTGCGCTGTCCGGCTTCCACGCGCTGATCTCCTCGGGCACCTCCCCGAAGATGATCCAGAAGGAGAGCCAGGTCCGGCTCATCGGCTACGGCGGGATGCTCATGGAGAGCTTCGTCGCCATCAGCGCCCTCATCGCCGCCTCCGTCATCGACCAGGGCGTCTACTTCGCGATGAACTCCCCCGCCGGCGCGACCGGCGGCACCCCGGAGTCGGCCGCGGAGTTCCTCGCGGGCATCGGGATCTCCACCCCGCCGGAGACCATCACCGCCACGGCCGCGGCGGTGGAGGAGGACATCGTCTCCCGCACGGGCGGCGCCCCCACCCTCGCCCTCGGCATCGCGCAGATCTTCAACACCGCCTTCGGCGGCGCGCTCACGGCGTTCTGGTACCACTTCGCGATCATGTTCGAGGCGCTGTTCATCCTCACCGCCGTCGACGCCGGCACCCGTGTGGGCCGCTTCATGCTGCAGGACACCGTCGGCAACGTGTGGAAGAGGTTCGGCGACCTGTCCTGGCGGCCGGGCACCTACCTCGCCAGCGCCGTCGTCGTCGGCGCCTGGGGCTGGTTCCTCTGGACCGGCGTCACCGACCCCCTCGGCGGCGTCAACCAGCTCTTCCCGCTGTTCGGCATCGCCAACCAGCTGCTCGCCGCGATCGCCCTGACCCTGGTGACGACGCTGCTCGTCAAGCACGGTCGGGCGAAGTGGGCGTGGGTGCCGGGCGTCGCGCTGGTCTGGGACCTCGTCGTCACCATGACCGCCTCGTGGCAGAAGGTGTTCTCCGACGTCCCCGCGCTCGGGTACTTCGCGCAGGCCGACCGCTACCGCGACGCCCGCGACGCCGGGGAGCTGCTCGCCCCGGCGACCACCCCGGAGCAGATGGACCAGGTCGTCACCAACTCCACCGTCAACGGCTTCCTGCAGGCGGCGTTCGCCCTGCTCGTCGTCGTCGTGGTCCTCAACGCCGCGGTCGTCGTCGCGCGGGCGCTGCGCGCGGGCGGGTCGCTGCCCACCGGCGAGGCGCCCGCGGTGCCCTCCCGGATCGTCGCGCCGTCGGGGCTGTTCCCCACCGCCGAGGAGAAGCGGGCCGCGGCCGCGCAGGAGGCGGTCCCGCGGTGAGCGGCGTGCTGACCCGCGTCCGGCGGGCCGCCCGCGGCGTGCGCTGGTACGCCCGCGCGCTGGCCGGGGAGACCGCCTGGGACGACTACCTCGCCCGCTGCGCCGCGCACGGGCACGACCCCGTGCCGCGGCGGGAGTTCGAGCGCGCCCGCACCGACGCCCTGGCCGGGGCGGTGCGCTCGCGCTGCTGCTGACGGGTGCCCTCCCCACCGCGCGCCGCCGCCGGGCCAGCCGGCGGCGGCGCGCGTGGCGTATCGTCGCTGCCCGCCCCGGCAGGTCCGTCGAGCCCGTCGGCCCCCTCGATCCGGGCAGGGAGGGACGAAGCGTTGAAGGCCGAGGCGACACCCCCGCGCGGGTTCCGCGACCTGCTGCCCGCCGACGTCGCGCTGCGCTCGGCGGCCCTGGCCACCATCACGCGCGCCTACACCGCCGCCGGGTTCCAGCAGGTGGAGACGCCGGCCGTGGAGGCCCTGTCGCGGCTGCAGTCCGACTCCGGCGGCGAGAACGAGAAGATGCTCTTCCGCATCCTGCGCCGCGGCCTGGACGAGGACGCCCCCCTGCCGCCCCGCGACGCCGCCGACCTCGGGCTGCGCTACGACCTCACCGTCCCGCTGGCGCGCTACTACGCCAACAACCGGGCGCAGCTGCCCAGCCCCTTCCGCAGCCTGCAGATCGGGCCGGTGTGGCGCGCCGAGCGCCCGCAGAAGGGCCGCTTCCGCCAGTTCGTGCAGTGCGACATCGACGTGCTCGGCGAGCCGTCCGTGCACGCGGAGGTCGAGCTGTGCGCGGCGAGCCTGCGGGTGCTCGGCGAGCTGGGCCTGAGCGGCTGCACGCTGCGGCTCAACGACCGGCGCATCCTCACCGGCATGCTCGACGGCGCCGGCGTGCCGCGGGAGCTGCACGGGCGGGTGCTCGTCGCGGTGGACAAGTACGACAAGCTCGGCGCCGAGGGCGTGGCCGCGGAGGTGCGCGCCCTGCAGGGCCTGGAGCCGGCCGCCGCCGCCGCGGTGGTGGGGCTGGTCGAGGGCTTCGGCGCGCCCGACGCGGACGCCGCGATGCCCGCCGGTGCGCCGGAGGAGGCCGCCGCGGACGTCGCGACGATCACCGACGCCGTCCGCCGGCTCGTGCCGGGCGCCCGGGTGGTCTTCGACCCCACCCTCGTGCGGGGCATGGGGTACTACACCGGGGCGATCTTCGAGGTGGCGCACCCCGCCTCGCGCAGCTCCATCGCCGGCGGCGGGCGCTACGACGGGCTCATCGGCAAGCTGGGCGGCGTCGACGTGCCGGCCTGCGGCTTCTCCCTCGGCTTCGAGCGGATCGTGGAGATCGTGGACCCGCAGGTGCTCCTGCCCGGGCGCCGGGTCGTGGCGCTGCTGCACCGCGACGCCGGGCCGGTGGCGGTGGGGCTGCTGCAGCAGCGGCTCGTCGCGGACGGCTGGGCGGTCCGGGCGGTGCGGCGGGGCCGCAACGTGCGCCGCCAGCTCGACGAGCTGCAGCAGCAGGGGGCCACCCACCACGTCTCGGTGAGCGGCGACGACCCGGACCAGGAGCTCGCCGTGCGGGAGTTCACCGCCGGCTGAGCCCCGCTCTCGTCGCACCCTTCTCCGGGTTCGGGCGCTCCGGACCCCCTCGAACACCGCCCGGACCCGGAGAAGGGCGGGAACGAGGAGGCGGGGACCGCGCGCGTCCGACGCACCCGCTACCGTCCGCGCGGTGCTCGGACACTCCCACGCCACCACCGGCCTCGCCGCCGGCGCCGCCCTGCTGCCGCACGCCCCCGTCAGCGGGGTCGTCGAGCAGCTGGCCTGGGTCGCCGCCTGGGGCGGGTTCGCCCTGCTGCCGGACCTCGACCAGGGCGGCCTGCACTGGCGCCGGGCCCTGCCGCGGCTGACCGGCTCGACGGTCGCCACCATGTGGGGCCCGGTCACCACGACCCTGTCCTCGGCGGTGGCGCGCCTGGCCCGCGGGCACCGGCAGGGCACCCACGACGTGCTGCTGGCCCCGCTCGTCTTCGGCGGCGTGACGGCGCTGGCCGCGCTGTGGTCGTGGACGGCGATGGCGGCCCTGGCCCTCGCCCTCGGCATGGCGCTGCGGGCCTGCCACGTCGTCGTCCCCGGCAGGCTGGAGACCACCGTGCTGGGCAACGCCGCCCTGTCGTGGGCGGGGGCCTGGTGGCTGACCCGGCACGAGCTGGGCGACGTGCGCTGGCTGCCCCTGGCGGTGGCCGGCGGGGTCGTCGTGCACATCCTCGGCGACCTGCTGACCCGCGGCGGGGTGCCGGTGCCGTTCACGTGGCTGCGCCGGCGCCGGCGCCGGGTGTCGCTGGACCTGTTCCGCACCGGCTCGCCCGTGGAGCACTACCTCGTGGTGCCGCTGGCGAGCGTCGCGGCGGTCGCGCTCGTCGTCGTGCACACCGGCACCTGGGCGCGCATCGCGGGCTGAGGCGGCGGTGCGGCAGGGTGGGGCCGTGGTGGAGATGACGCCGGAGGACTTCGAGGAGGCCGTCGCCGACGCCCTCGACACCATCCCGCCCGAGCTGGCGCGCGCCATGAGCAACGTCGTGGTGCTCGTGGCGGACTCCCCGCCGCCGGACGCCCCCGACGACCTGCTCGGCCTCTACGAGGGGGTGCCGCTGACGGAGCGGGACTCCTGGTGGGCCGCGGGGGCGCTGCCGGACCGGATCACCGTGTTCCGGCTGCCGACGCTGGCGGTGTGCGAGGACGCCGAGGAGGTCGTCGCGGAGGTCCGCACCACCGTCGTCCACGAGATCGCCCACCACTTCGGCATCGACGACGACCGGCTGCACGACCTGGGGTGGGCGTGACCCCCGCGGCCCCCGTGCCCCCCTCGACCGCCGTGCCCCCCTCGACCGCCGTGCCCCCCTCGACCGCCGTGC
>NZ_BAABIL010000314.1:0-839 GCF_039542765.1 Kineococcus glutinatus | reverse complement strand
CGCGCCGCCCGGCCTGCCGCAGCGCCACGACCTCCGCGTGCGGGCCGCCGGGCGGCTGCGTCGCGCCCTCCGCGACGACCTGGTCCTCGGCGTCGGCGACCACCGCGCCGACGGGCGGGTTCGGGCTCGTGGTGCCCAGCACCGCGCGGGAGAGCTCCACCGCCCGCTGCAGCAGGGCCTCGACGTCCACCGCGACCTCCGTCCCGCGCCCCGCTCGGGCCGCGCGGGGCGCCACGCTAGCGACCGGGGCGGGCAGCGCGGCCCGAGCGTCACCGGTGCGCGGGAACCGCACACGGCGAAGAGCCCCCGCCTGCGTCCTCGCAGATGGGGGCCCTTCGGGATGTTCAGCTGTGGCCAGGGGCGGGGTCGAACCGCCGACCTTCCGATTTTCAGTCGGACGCTCGTACCAACTGAGCTACCTGGCCGAAGCCGTGACCGGCGCTCCGGTACGGCGAGCGACCCCGACGGGACTTGAACCCGCGACCTCCGCCGTGACAGGGCGGCGCGCTAACCAACTGCGCTACGGGGCCTCGTGGTGAGGCTTCTTGCTGTCGTGCTGCACCGATCGTACTAGGTGTCGGGCGGTGCTCACGACCGGGCGGACCCGATCGTGCCCCCAACGGGATTCGAACCCGTGCTGCCGCCTTGAAAGGGCGGAGTCCTAGGCCGCTAGACGATGAGGGCGCCAGCTGTCCGGAGGATGCTCGCGTCCGTCAACGCCAGGACCCGTCGGAGGACGTCGCCCAGCATAGGGGTAGCAGCGCGGGGTGACCAAGACGGCGCCCCGCGCGCGCCGGCCTACGCCGCCCGCGGCGCCGCGGCCCGCCCCGGCGGGCGCC
>NZ_BAABIL010000313.1:0-7782 GCF_039542765.1 Kineococcus glutinatus | reverse complement strand
CGACGACGCCGCGTTCGCGCAGGGTGCGGTAGGCCGCGGCGGCGGTGCCGGGGTCGACGACGTGCTCGGCGGCGAGGGCGCGCACGGAGGGCAGGGCGGTGCCGGGGGGCAGGGCACCGGTGGTGACGGCGCGCTCGAGGTCGGCGGCGATCCCGGCGGCGGTCCGCGCTGCTGTGGCATCCTGTGCTGGCACAGTCACCAGACTGTACTAGTACACATTGCGGAGGACTGGCCGGATGCACGTCGTCGACCTCGACCACACCGACCCGCGCGCCGACGAGCGCTGGTCCGCCGCCCTGCCCGTCCTGCGGGAGCTGCGCCCGCACCTCGACCTCGACCTGCTCGCCGCCGTCTGCGCCGAGGGTGCGCCGCAGGGGTTGCGCTTCAGCGCCGCCCTCGACGACGACGGCACCTGCCACGGCGTCGCCGGCTGGCGGCTGTGGGCCAACACCGCCACCGTGCGCCAGCTCTACGTCGAGGACCTCGTCACCCGGGCCGGCTCCCGCTCCGGCGGTGTCGGCGCGCTCCTGCTGCGCGAGCTGGAACACCGCGCACGCGCGGCCGGGTGCACCACGCTCTCGCTGGACTCCGGGGTGCAGCGCCACGAGGCGCACCGCTTCTACTTCCGCGAGCGCCTGCACATCGCCGGCCACCACTTCACCCGCGCCCTCGCCCCGCTGCCGGGCGCCTGACCCGGCGCCCGCCCTCCTTCCCGCCCATCTCCTTCCCGCCCATCTCCGGGTTCCGGCGCTCCCGGGGCCCGCTCGGGCGCCCGGACCCGGAGACGGGCGACCCGGTGGACGCGGCGGAACCGACAAGAACGCAGGAAGGAGCCCGACGTGTTCGTCCCCCGACCCGACGCGCCCCGCGACGACGCCGAGTGCTGGCAGCACCTGGCCGCCGCCGGCTTCGGCACCCTCGTCGCCGCCGGCGGCCCCGACCGCGAGGTGCCCGTCGTCGTGCCCACGCAGTACACCGTCCACGACGTCCCCGGGTCACCGCCGCGGGTCGTGCTGCACCTGGCCCGCCCCAACCCGGTCTGGGCGGCCGTGGCCGAACGCCCCGTGGCCGTCCTCTCCGTCGCCCGCGACTGGGCCTACGTGCCCGGTGCGTGGAACGCCGGCAGCGGCACCGACCCCGACCTCGGCGTGCCCACGACGTACTACGCGGCGGTGCAGGTCGTCGCCGACGTCGAGGTCGTCGAGGAGCCCGGGGCGCTGCTCGACCTGCTGCGCGTGCAGCTGGCCGCCCTCGACCCGCAGCTGGCGGACCCGCAGGCCCACCGCAACGTGCTGCGCGGCATCCGCGGCGCGGTGCTGCACCCCCGCGAGGTCCGCGGCAAGTTCAAGGTCGGCGGCAACCGGGACGCCGCCCACCGCGCCGGCGTCGCCCAGCGCCTCGCCGGGCGCGACGGCCCCGGGGACGCGGCGGTGCTGGCGCACCTGCACCGCCGCGAGCCGGCGCGGCGCTGAGGGCACCTCAGCCCGCCTCGCGCAGCACCCCGCCCCGCTCCAGCACGAGCGTGCGGGTCAGGCCCAGCCGCGCCAGCAGGGCGTCGTCGTGGCTGACGACGAGCAGCCCGCCCCGGTAGGCGCCGAGGGCGTCCACGAGCTGGTCGGTGCTGCGCACGTCGAGGTCGTTGCTCGGCTCGTCCAGCACGAGCAGCTGCGGCGGCGGGTCGGCCAGCAGCAGCCGCGCCAGCGCCACCCGGAACCGCTCGCCGCCGGACAGGCTGCGGACCGGCCGGTGGACGGCGTCCCCGCGCAGCAGGAACCTCGCCAGCCGGGCCCGCACCAGGTTCACCGGCACGTCCGGGGCGGCGGCGCGGACGGCGTCGAGCACGCCGGCGTCCTCGTCGAGCCCGTCGCGGCGCTGCGGCAGGTAGCCCACCCGCTCGGTGAGCAGCCGCCCGCCCGCCCGGCCGGCGCCGCCGTCGTGGGGGTGGCCGCGCACGAGCCGCTCCAGCAGGGTGGTCTTGCCCACGGCGTTGGCCCCGACGAGCGCCACCCGCTCCGGCCCCCGCAGCACGAACGGCGCGCCACCGGTGCCGTGCAGCTCCGCCAGCCGCCGCGCCGCGGGCACCGCCGGGTCCGGCAGGTCGATGCGGATGGCGGTGTCCTCCCGCACGCGGGCGCGCGCGGCGTCGAGGGCGTCCTGTGCGGCGGCGACCTTGCCGTCGTGCTCGGTGCGCAGCCTGCCCGCGGACACCTGGGCCTCCGTCGCCCGCTGCTTCATGACGATCTTCGGGCGGCGCTTGTTCTCGAAGTCGGTGCGGGCGTAGCGGGCGCGGCGGGCGAGCACCGTCTCCGCCTCGACCCGCTGCCGCCGCTGCAGGGCGAGGGCCTGCGCGGCGGTGCGCTCGGCCTGCGCGGCCGCGGCCTGCTCGGTGGCCAGGTGCTCCTGCCAGGCGCCGTAGGGGCCGCCGAACGTGCTCAGCCGGCCGGCGTGCAGCTCGGCGGTCTCGTCGAGCTGGTCCAGCAGGGCGGTGTCGTGGCTGACGACGACGAGGGCGCCGCGCCAGGTGCGGACGAGGTCGACCAGCCGGGCGCGGGCGTCGCGGTCGAGGTTGTTCGTCGGTTCGTCGAGCAGGGTCACCGGGACGGCCCGCAGCCGCAGCCCGGCGACGGCGACGAGCACGGCCTCGCCGCCGGAGAGCCGGCCCACCGGGCGGTCGAGGTCGCCGGCGCCCAGCCCGAGCGGTGCCAGGGCCCGCGCGGCGCGCGCCTCGACGTCCCAGTCGTCGGCGAGGGTCTCCAGGTGGCGGGCGAGCAGGGTCTCGTCGGTGGTGCCGGCCTCGACGGCCCGCAGCGCGTCGAGGCGGGCGCGCACGCCGAGCAGGTCGGCCACGGTGGTGCCGGTGGCCAGCGGCACCGTCTGCGGCAGGTGCGCGACGGGTCCGGTGGTGCGCACCGAGCCGCGGGTGGGTCGCAGCAGGCCGGCGACGAGGCGCAGCAGGGTGGACTTGCCGGAGCCGTTGGCGCCGACGAGGCCGGTGCGCCGGGCGCCGAAGGAGCCGGTGACGCCGGTGAGGGCGTCGGTGCCGTCGGGCCAGGTGAGGGTGACGTCGGTGAGCACGACCGCGGCGCGCGCCTGGTCGTGGCGCAGGTCGTGGGAGGGGTTGGCGGGCACGGGGGCTCCCGGGGGGGCGTCGGCGGGTGCGCTGGCGCCGGGCCCTGCGGCGGGCGGGTCAGCGCGCGGACGGTGCGGCACCGGCGCGGAGCTCCACCGCGGCCACCTCCTGCCCGCTCGACGACGTGGTGCCCCGAGCGTGCGCCCGGCGCACCGGCCGGGGCAACGGGTTTTCACCCCCGCGCCCGGCACCCCCGCGCCCGGCACCCCCGTCGTACCCGCCGCGGGGTGACGGGTATGACGGGGGCGTGAGCGATGCGGACGCGGACCCCGGTGCCGGCGGCGACGGGCCGGAGGTGGTGCTGGGGCTGGTCGCGGCACCCGGCGCCGCCGGGGACCTGGCCGCGGGGCTGGTCGAGGACGTGCGCGCGGGCCTGGCCGAGCGCTTCGCGGGGGTCGGCTGGCGGGTGGAGCTCGTGCAGGACGGGCTCGTCGCCCCGCCGGCGGGGGACCGGGAGCTGGTGGAGGCGGCCCGCGCGCTGCTGCTGGAGCGCGGCTGGGACCTCGTGGTGTGCCTGACGGACCTGCCGCTGCAGGTGGCGCGCCGCCCCGTGGTGGCGCACGCCAGCCCGCTGCACTCCGTCGCCGTGGTCAGCGTGCCGGCGCTGGGTGCGCTGGCCCTGCACCGGCACGCGCGCGCCGCCGTGCTGACCCTGGTGGGGCGGCTGCTCGACGGGGTGCCGGGCGCCGGTGAGGACGAGCGGTCGCGGACGGCCCGCCGGGCGCGGACGACCCGGCGGCTGCGGGAGCTGGGGATCGACGCCGACCCGCGGGCCGAGGGCGTGCGCTTCGGCGCCCGGGTGCTGCGGGGCAACGTGCGCCTGCTCGCCGGGATGGTGCGCACCAACCGGCCCTGGCGGCTGGCCGCGCACCTGTCCCGCGCGCTGGTCGCCGCGGTCACCACGGGGGTGTTCGCGCTGATCACGCCGGACGTCTGGCGGCTGGCGGACTCCCTGGGGGCGTGGCGGCTGTCGGTGGTGGCGCTGGCGTCGGTGGCCGCGATCGTCGTGACGCTGCTGGTGGGGGCGGGGCTGTGGGAGCGGGCGCACCACCGCGGGGTGCGCGAGCAGGTCGCCCTGTTCAACATCGCGACCACGGTGACGGTGCTGATCGGTGTGCTGGCCCTGTACGGGGCGCTGTTCGCGCTGTCCCTGGCGGCCGCCCTCCTGCTCGTGGTGCCGTCGCTGCTGGCCGAGGGCCTGGGTCACCCGGTGGGGTTCGCCGACCACCTGCAGCTGGTGTGGCTGACGTCGTCGCTGGCCACCGTGGGCGGTGCGCTGGGCGCGGGGCTGGAGGCCGACGAGACGGTGCGGCAGGCCGCCTACGCCTACCGCAGCGACGGCAGCGCCGAGGACCTGGTCGGGGAGCGGCCGCCCTCGGCGGGTTCCGCGGCCTGATCCTCAGCCCGGCACGCCGGCGGCGGCGGCGATGCGGGCGACGCTCTCCTCGTCCAGCAGCAGGACCTCCTCGCCGTCGCCGGGGGCGGGCACGGCGAGCACCGTGGTGCGCACGGTGTCGGCGTCGAGCTCCAGCAGGCAGGCGCCGCTGCCCCGCACGGCCCGCTCCCGGCCGGGCGCGACGAGCACGTCGGTGCGGTTGGCGACGCCGGGTGCCACGACGACGTGGATCCCGCGCAGGTCGGCGACGTACGGGTGGTGGTAGTGCCCGCCGAGCACCGCCCGCACGTCGGTGCCGGCCAGCGCCGCGAGCAGCTCCTGGGGCCGCTGCAGCCGCAGCGCCTCGTGCAGCGCGGTGGGCGCCGGCAGCGGCGGGTGGTGCACGACGACGACGCTGCCCCGGGGGGCGGGCTCGGCCAGCACCCGGCGCAGCCGGGCGAGCTGCCCGGGGCGCAGCTCGCCGTAGCCGCGGCCGGGCACGGAGCTGTCGAGGGCGACGACGCGCAGGCCGGCGACGTCGTGCACGGCGTCCAGCGGTCCCGGCCCGCCGTCGCGGTCGAGCAGGACCCGGGCGAACGGTCCGCGCTGGTCGTGGTTGCCGGGCACCCACACCACGTGGGCACCCCGTGCGGCCGCGAACGCCCCGACGAGGTCGCGGGCGGTGGTGTAGGACTCGGCCGAGCCGTCGTCGGAGACGTCCCCGGAGACGACGACGGCGTCGAGGCCGGCGAGGGGCGCGAGCCCGGCCAGCAGGTGCCGCAGCGCCGCCGTGGTGTCGACGCGCCCCTGGTGCAGCCGCCCGGGGACCGTGAGGTGGGTGTCGGACAGGTGCAGCAGGCGCGCGCTCGTCACGGCCCGATCCTGCCCGGTGCGCGCCCACCCCTGTCGCGCCCATCTCCGGGTTCGGGCGGCGACGACCCGGCCCCGGAACGCCCGAACCCGGAGATGGGCGCGACAGGGGAGGGGCGCGGGTCGCTCACCGGTGGGGGCCGGCGTCCCGCAGCCGGCGCCGCGCCACGTCGAGCGCGTCGGCGAGGTCGGCGAGCTGGCGGCGGTCGAGCAGGTCGACGAGGTGGTCGCGCACCACCCGCACGTGCCCGGGGGCGGTGCGGCGCAGGACGTCGGCGCCGGTGTCGGTGAGCACGGCGAGGACGCCGCGGTCGTCGTCGGCGCAGGCCTCGCGGCGCACGAGGCCGGCCTTCTCCAGCTGGGTCACCTGGTAGGTGAGGCCGCTGCGGGAGGTGACGAGGAGGTCGGCCAGCTCGGTCATCCGCAGCCGGGTGCCGGGTGCCTCGGCGAGCCGGGTCATGAGTTCGTACTGCGGTTGGGTCAGGCCGCCGTCCTCGCGCAGCTGCTGGTCGATGCGCCGGTGCAGCAGGTTGCTGGTGTCGAGGAAGGCGACCCACGCCCGCATCTCCAGCTCGTCCAGCCAGGGGGTGTCCACGGCGCCACGATAGCCCACTTGTTTCGAATTCGAAGGAGCTGCTACGTTCGCCATGTGCTTCGAATTCGAAGCACATGGCGGGGCACCGCCCCGGACCCGAACCCTGGAGACACCGTGAAGATCGCGATCCTCGGCGCCGGCAACGTCGGCTCGGCCCTGGCCCCGCTGCTCACCGGCGCCGGTCACCACGTCACCCTGGCGGCGAGCACGCCGGGTTCCGCCCGCCTGCGGCAGGCGGCCGAGACCAGCGGCGCCGAGACCGCCGACGCGGCCGCGGCCGCCGCCGGCGCCGAGCTGCTCGTCCTGGCGGTCCCCTTCACCGCGCTGGACGCCGCGCTCACCGAGGACGTCCGCAGCGCCCTCACCGGCACCGTCGTCGTCGACGCCACCAACCCGCTGGCGGCGGACTTCATGTCCCTCACGCTGGGGCACACCACCTCCGCCGGGGAGCAGGTCGCCGCCCGGCTGCCGCGCTCCAGCGTGGTCAAGGCGTTCAACACCGTCATGGCCGCCACCCTCGCCACCCCCGTGCTGGGCGGGGTGCGCCAGCTGCTGCCGGTCGCGGGCGACGACGCCGCCGCCAAGGACGTCGTGATCGGGCTGGGCGCCGAACTCGGTTTCGACGCCGTCGACGCCGGCCCGCTGAGCAACGCCCGCTACCTCGAACCCGCCGTCGAGCTCCTCGTCCAGCTCGCCTACGGGCAGGGCCTCGGCCCCGGCATCGGCCTGCACCTGGCACGCGCCTGACCGCCCCACCGCCCGGCAGGATGGGCGCCGTGAACCCCGCCCCGGCCGTCCGCCCCGCCGTCGAGGGCGACGCCCGCGCGATCGCCGAGGTCCACGTGGCCGGCTGGCGCGGCGGGTACCGCGGGCTCGTCGACGACGCGGTCCTCGACGCCCTGTCCGTCGAGGACCGCGCCGCCGGCTGGGCGCGCGGCCTGGCCGGCGGCAGCCGCGTCCTGCTCGCCGGGACCGGCGGGCGGGTGGAGGGTTTCGCCTGTTTCGGCGCCGCCCGCGACGAGGACCTGCCCGCCGGGACGGGCGAGGTCCACGCCCTGTACGTCCTGCCCGCCGCGTGGGGGCGCGGCACCGGGGGCGCGCTGCTGGACGCGGCCGTGGCGGAACTGCTGACCGGCGGCGCTCCAGGCGTCGTGCTGTGGGCGCTGGAGGGCAACGCCCGCGCCCGCCGCTTCTACGAGCGGCGCGGCTGGCGCACCGACGGCGTGCGCCGGGTCGAGCGGTTCGACGGGCAGGAGCTGCCGGCCGTCCGCCACCGGTGGGCCGGACCCGCGACGACCTGAGCCGCGACGACCTGAGCCGTAAACCCGGTGCGGGCCCGGCGCCGGCCCGGCGACGATCGGCGGATGCCGTCCCTCTCCGGTCGTGCCGTCCTCGTGACGGGTGCCAGCCGGCGCATCGCGATCGGGGCCGCCATCGCCCGGCGCGCCGTCGCCGAGGGCGCCTCGCTGCTGCTGCACTCCTGGGCGCCGCACGACGCCGAGCAACCCTGGGGCGCCGATCCCGGCGGGCCCGAAACCCTCGTCGACGAGCTGCGCGCGGCCGGTGGCCGGGTCGAGCACGTCTCCTGCGACCTGGCCGACCCGGCGGCACCGGCCGCGCTGGTGGCCGCCGCCCGCAGCGCGTTCGGGCACCTGGACGCCGTCGTGGCCAACCACGCCCGGGGCAGCTCGCTGTGGCTGGAGGACCTCACCGCCGAGGCGCTCGACCTGGACTTCGCGGTGAACACCCGCGCCACCCTGCTGCTGGTCAAGGAGTTCGCCGCGCAGCACGACGACTCCCGCCCCGGCGGGC
>NZ_BAABIL010000312.1:0-7322 GCF_039542765.1 Kineococcus glutinatus | reverse complement strand
TCGTCGCCCGTGCGGGGAGCGGACGGGTCGTCCGACGGTACGCCATCCACAGCCCCCGAGACAGCGGCGTGCACAGCACTCTCACCCGTCGGAGCCCCCGCCGCCAGGTCGTCGCCCGGCCCGGCCTCGTCCTCGTCGACCTCGACGGGCACCGCGGCGTCGTCACCGGTGCGGCCGGCGGCCTGCTCGACGGCCTCGACCTCCTCCTCGATCACCCGCTCGGCGTTGCGCGCCACGGCGATGATCGCGTCGCCCGCGTCGGGCTTGGCGAAGGTCACGCCCATCGTGTCCCGGCCTTTCGCGGGGACCTCGTCCACCCGGGAGCGCACGACCTTGCCGCCGGCCATCACGACGAGCACCTCGTCGTTCTCCTCCACGGTGAGCGCGCCCACCAGGTCGCCGCGGGCCTCGGCGAGCTTGGCGACCTTGATGCCCAGGCCGCCGCGGCCCTGCCGGCGGTACTGGTCCACCGGGGTGCGCTTGGCGAAGCCGCCCTCGGTGACCACGAACACGTCCTGCCCCTCGCGGGCGACCGCCAGGGCCAGCAGCTCGTCGTCCTCGCGGAACTTCATGCCCGTCACGCCGGACGTCGCCCGGCCCATCGGGCGCAGCGCGGAGTCGTCGGCGGTGAAGCGCACCGACATGCCCTTGCGGGAGACGAGCAGCAGGTCGTCGGTGGCGTCCACCAGCGCGGCGGCGAACAGCTCGTCGTCGGAGCCGTCCTCCCGCTCGCGCAGGTTGATCGCGATCAGCCCGCCGGAGCGGTTGGAGTCGTACTCCTCCAGGCGCGTCTTCTTCACCAGCCCGCCGCGCGTGCCGAGCACGAGGAACGGGGCCTGCCGGTAGTCCTCGATGTCGAGGACGGCGACGATCCGCTCCCCCGGCTGGAACGCCAGCAGGTTCGCCACGTGCTGCCCGCGCCCGTCGCGGCCGCCCTCGGGGACCTCGTACCCCTTGGTCCGGTAGACGCGCCCCAGGTTGGTGAAGAACAGCAACCAGTGGTGGGTCGTCGTGGTGAAGAAGTGCTCCACGACGTCGTCCTCGCGCAGCTGCGCCCCCCGCACGCCCTTGCCGCCGCGCCGCTGCGCCCGGTACAGGTCGGTGCGGGTGCGCTTGGCGTAGCCGCCGCGGGTGACGGTGACGACGACGTCCTCGACGGGGATGAGGTCCTCGACGCTCATGTCGCCCTCGAAGGGCAGGACCGTCGTCTGGCGCTCGTCGCCGTACTTGTCCACCAGCTCGGCGAGCTCGGTGCCGACGATCTGCCGCTGCCGCTCGGGGCGGGCGAGGATGTCGTTGTAGTCGTCGATGCGCCGCGCCAGCTCGTCGTACTCGTCGGTGAGGCGCTGGCGCTCCAGGGCGGCGAGCTGGCGCAGCTGCATCGCGAGGATCGCGCGGGCCTGCACGTCGTCGATCTCGAGCAGGTCCATCAGGCCGCCGCGGGCGTCGTCCACCGTGGCCGAGGCGCGGATGAGGGCGATGACCTCGTCCATCGCGTCCAGCGCCTTGAGCAGCGCGCGCAGGATGTGCGCGCGCTCCTCCGCCTTGCGCAGCCGGAACCGGGTGCGCCGCTGGACGACCTCGATCTGGTGGGTGATCCAGTGCTTGAGGAACGCGTTGAGCGGCAGGGTGCGGGGCACGCCGTCGACGAGGGCGAGCATGTTCGCGCCGAACGTCTGCTGCAGCTGGGTGTGCTTGTAGAGGTTGTTGAGCACGACCTTGGCGACGGCGTCGCGGCGGAGCACGACGACGAGGCGCTGGCCGGTCTTGCCGGAGGTCTCGTCGCGCACGTCGGCGATGCCCGCGACGCGGCCCTGGTTGGCGAGGGAGGCGATGTTCTCGGCGAGGTTGTCCGGGTTGACCTGGTAGGGCAGCTCGGTGATGACGAGGCAGGTCCGGTTCTGGATCTCCTCGATCTCCACGACGGCGCGCATCGTGATGGCCCCGCGCCCGGTGCGGTAGGCGTCGGCGATGCCGCGGTGGCCGAGGATCTGCGCGCCCGTGGGGAAGTCGGGGCCCTTGATGCGCTGCATCAGCGCGGCGAGCTGCTCCTCGTCGCCGGCGTCGGGGTGCTCCAGCAGCCACGCCACGCCCGCGGCCACCTCCCGCAGGTTGTGCGGGGGGATGTTCGTGGCCATGCCGACCGCGATGCCGGCGGAGCCGTTGACGAGGAGGTTGGGGAACCGGCTGGGCAGGACCGCCGGTTCCTGGGTGTGCCCGTCGTAGTTGTCGACGAAGTCGACGGTCTCCTCGTCGATGTCGCGGACCATCTCCATGGCCAGCGGCGCCATCCGGCACTCGGTGTAGCGGGGCGCGGCGGCCGGGTCGTTGCCCGGGGAGCCGAAGTTCCCCTGCCCCGCGACCAGCGGGTAGCGCAGCGACCAGTCCTGCGCCAGGCGCACCAGGGCGTCGTAGATCGAGGTGTCGCCGTGCGGGTGGTAGTGGCCCATGACGTCGCCGACGACGCGGGCGCACTTGGAGTACGCCCGGTCGGGGCGGTACCCGCCGTCGTACATCGCGTACAGCACCCGCCGGTGCACGGGCTTGAGGCCGTCGCGCACGTCCGGCAGCGCCCGCGACACGATGACGCTCATCGCGTAGTCGAGGTAGGAGCGCTGCATCTCCAGCTGCAGGTCGACCTGCTCGATGCGGTCGCCGGGGGGCTGTTCGGTGGTCTCGCTCAACGTTCGGGTCCTTGTCGGCCGGTGCGGTCGGGAGGCTGGCGCGTCAGACGTCGAGGAACCGGACGTCGCGGGCGTTGCGCTGGATGAAGGAGCGGCGCGACTCGACGTCCTCGCCCATGAGCACGGAGAAGATCTCGTCGGCGGCCGCGGCGTCCTCCAAGGTCACCTGCAGCAGCGTGCGGTGCTCGCGGTCCATCGTGGTCATCGCCAGCTCGTCCCAGTTCATCTCGCCGAGCCCCTTGTAGCGCTGCACGGCGTTCTCCTTGGGCAGCCGCTTGCCCGCCTCCTGGCCGGCCCTGATGAGGGCGTCGCGCTCGCGGTCGGAGTAGACGAACTCGTGCGGCACGTTGTTCTGCCACTTGATCCGGTACAGCGGCGGCTGCGCGAGGTAGACGTAGCCCGCCTCCACGAGCGGCTTCATGTAGCGGAACAGCAGCGTGAGCAGCAGCGTGCGGATGTGCTGGCCGTCGACGTCCGCGTCGGCCATGATCACGATCTTGTGGTAGCGGAGCTTCTCCAGGTTCAGCTCCTCGCCGATGCCGGTGCCGAACGCCGTGATGAGGGCCTGCACCTCCTGGTTGCCCAGCGCGCGGTCCAGCCGCGCCTTCTCCACGTTGAGGATCTTCCCGCGGATCGGGAGGATCGCCTGCGTGCGCGGGTCGCGGCCGCGCACCGCCGAACCGCCCGCGGAGTCGCCCTCGACGATGAAGACCTCGCACTCGGTGGGGTCGTTGGACTGGCAGTCCTTCAGCTTGCCCGGCAGGGAGTTGCGCTCCATCAGGCCCTTGCGGCTGGCCTCGCGGGCCTTGCGGGCCGCGTTGCGCGCCACCGACGCCGCCACCGCCTTGCGGGTGATGGCCTTCGCCTCGGCGGGGTTGCTCGCGAACCAGTGCCCCAGGCGCTCGGCCACCTGCTGCTGCACGAACGTGCGCGCCGCGGTGTTGCCCAGCTTCGTCTTCGTCTGCCCCTCGAACTGCGGCTCCGCCAGCTTCACCGAGATGATCGCGGTGAGGCCCTCGCGGATGTCGGAGCCCTCCAGCGACTCCTTCTCCTTGAGCAGCTTCTGCTCGCGGGCGTAGGAGACGACGAGGTTGGTCAGCGCGGTGCGGAACCCCGCCTCGTGCGTGCCGCCCTCGGAGGTGTTGATGGTGTTGGCGAAGGTGAACACCGACTCCGCGTAGGACGTCGTCCACTGCAGCGCCACCTCGACGGAGATGTTGCGCTCGGTGTCCTCGCTCTCGAAGGAGACGATCGTCTCGTGCAGCGGG
Organism: Kineococcus glutinatus; assembly: GCF_039542765.1. NCBI lineage: Bacteria > Bacillati > Actinomycetota > Actinomycetes > Kineosporiales > Kineosporiaceae > Kineococcus > Kineococcus glutinatus. The sequence goes on along the minus strand of NZ_BAABIL010000312.1, from coordinate 3,370 downwards.
TCGTTCTTCTTCTGCGCGTTGATGTGGCGCACGTAGTCGACGAGACCGCCCTGGTAGCGGTAGGTCACCTCGCGCGGCGTGGACTCGGTGTCGTCGACGTCGTCCTGGGTCTCCGGGGTGCGCTCGTCGACCAGGCGGATGCTGAGGCCCTTGTTGAGGAACGCCATCTGCTGGAAGCGGGTGCGCAGCGTCTCGAAGTCGAACGTCGTCGTCTCGAACGTCTCCGCGCTCGGCCAGAACGTCACCGTCGTCCCGGTCTCGGTGGTCTCCTCCCCCTGCTCCAGGGGCGCCTGCGGCACGCCCCCGGCGTAGGACTGCCGCCACACGTGCCCCTGCCGGCGGACCTCGACGTCGAGGCGGGAGGACAGGGCGTTGACGACGGAGACGCCGACGCCGTGCAGACCGCCGGAGACGGAGTAGCCCCCGCCGCCGAACTTGCCGCCGGCGTGCAGGACGGTGAGCACCACCTCGACGGCCGGGCGCTTCTCCACGGGGTGCAGGTCCACGGGGATGCCGCGGCCGTCGTCGACGACGCGCACGCCGCCGTCGGGCAGCAGCGTCACGGCGATGGTGTCGCAGAAACCGGCGAGCGCCTCGTCCACGGAGTTGTCGACCACCTCGTAGACCAGGTGGTGCAGGCCGCGCTCGCCCGTGGAGCCGATGTACATGCCCGGGCGCTTGCGAACCGCCTCCAGGCCCTCCAGCACGGTGATGGCGCTGGCGCCGTAGTCGCCCTCCGCCTGCACCTGCGCGGCGGCCTGCGCGGCGGCGCCGGCGGGGACCACGTCCGCCAGGGAGGGCAGCGTCCCGCCCGCTGCCGCCGTGCCCTGCTCCTGCGGAGCGGCGGCTGGCGCCCCGCCCCTCCCCTGCTCGGGGTTCTCACCGGGGCGCGCGTCGTCGCTGGGCACGGGTCTGTGCTCTCCTTCCGGAGGACGGTGGCCGGACGGGCACCGCACCCGCGCCGCCCGGCGCGGGTGGCGGCCACGGCACCGCGGCGGCCCCGTGACCAGGCGACCACCTGGAGACCCCAGTCTACCCCGGGAAGCGGGTCGTTCCGCGATCCAGACCGCACCCAGAAGGCCCTGTGTCGCCGTCAGGCGCCCTTTCGGGCCGCCGCACGACTCCCCCCACGGGCCACGCTCCCCCGAGCGTCCTGCTGAGCGTCTGGCGCTCGCGGCTCAGCCGGCGCCGTGGTGGTCGACGATGCGGGCGAGCAGGTCGGTGAGCTGGCGGCGCTCGGTCCCCGACAGGGGGGCCAGCACCTCGTCCTGGACCGCGCGCAGCACCTCGTCGAGCTCCAGCAGCCGGTCGCGGCCGCGGGCCGTCAGCGTCACGACGTTGCGCCGTCGGTCGTCCGCGTCGGGGGCGCGCTGCAGCAGGCCGGCGGCGGCGAGGTGGTTGACGGCGGCCACGACGTCGCTGCGGTCGAGACCGGTCCGCCGCGAGAGGCCGGCCTGGCTGGTCGGGCCGTGCTCGTCGAGCACGGCGAGCAAGGAGTAGTGGGAGCGGCGGATCCCGCTGCCCTCCAGCGCCCGGGCCACGAGCCGGTTGGCGGGTGCGGCGGCGCGGTTGAGCAGCCAGCTGGCGAGCCCCCGGACCCGGGGTGGCGCGTCGACGGGTGCGGCCTCCACGCCGGGAGCCTAACCGGACCGTTGGCAACCCCCACGATCCATGCAATGGTTGGTCTCACCAACATTGGTCTCACCAACGAAAGGATGGCGCCATGAGCACCGCGACCGGCACCCGGCTGCAGCAGGTCCTCGACACCGGCGAGCTGACCGCCCTCGTGCACCGGCTCGGGGCCTGTCTCGACGAAGGGCGCTTCGACGACCTCCCCGACCTGCTCACCGAGGACGCCACCGCCCGCACCCCCGGCGGCACCGCCCGCGGCCGCGACGCCGTCGTCGCCCAGGCCCGGCACAACCACGGACCGGACCAGCGGTTCCAGCACGTCATCACCGACGTCCTCACCGCGGTGAGCGGGGACAGGGCGCGCATCCGGGCGAACGTCGTCCTGCACGTCGCCCCCGCCGACCCGCCCGCCGGGCCCCCGCCCGCACCCGTGAGCTCGATGGGGGGGCTCTACGGCTTCGACGCCGCGCGCACCACCGACGGCTGGCGCCTGGCCGGCGTGGAGGTCACCCCGCTGTGGCGGGCGGATGCCCGGACCGCCCGACGGGTGGGGTGAGCGGGATCAGCCCCGCAGGGCCGCCACCGCCTCCGCCGCGCTGCACCGGTGGCTGAGGAGGCTGTAGTCCAGGCTGTCCAGCGACCGCTGCGCCGCCGCCGGCTCCACGACCCCGCACGCGTCGTCCACCACCACCGGCAGGAAGCCCAGGTCGGCGGCGTGCCGGGCGGTGGGCTCGATGCCGATCTCCAGGACCGCACCCACCAGCAGCACGGCGCTCGTCCCGCGGTCGCGCAGCACCGCCTCCAGCGGGGTGCCCACGAACGCGGACATCCCCAGCTTGTCGAACACCGGCTCACCGGCGGCCGGGGTGAGCTCGGCGACCAGCTGCGTGTGGTCGGCGTCCGGCGGGAAGGCGGAGCGCACGTCGGCGGCCCGCTCCAGCCGCTGCCACGCCATCGCCGTGCGCAGCGCCGCCACCCCCATGTGCGTCGGCGGCAGCGACACGTGGCGCACGTAGAGGACCGGCACCCCGGCCGCGCGGGCGGCGGTCAGGACGTCGCCGATCCGCCGCACGAGGCCCTCGCGGTCGCGCACGTGGGCGAGGATGCCGACCTGGACGTCGTAGACGACCACCGCGCTCGCGCCGGGCCGGCACATCTCGGCGACGTTCTCGGGGACCTGCACGCCGTGGGCCTGCTGCACGGCGGTCAGGATGACAGCCGGCAGCGAACCATGACCAGGGGTGAGAGCGCGGCGGCCGGCCCGGGACCGGCTCAGCCGTAGGTGTCGCGCGGTCCCCGCCCACCGGGGGCGCTGCGCCCCCCCTTGCGCCACGACGGGCTCCGCGGCCCGCGCACCAGCACCGAGCGCACCACCCCGGCACCCAGCTCCTCGTCGAGGCGGCGCAGCACCGTCGGCACCAGCAGCCGCACCTGCGTCGCCCACGCCGTCGACTCCGCCCGCACCACGAGCTGCCCGTCGTCGAACGCCTCCGGGGTGCAGTGCTGGGCGATCTCCCCGCCCACGACGGCGTCCCAGCGGCCGAAGACGCCGCCCACCGACAGCGGTTCCCGCCAGCCCCGCTCCCCCACGATGCGCGCCACGACCGGACCGAGCAGCTGGGGGTCGCGGGCGTCGGGCCAGGCCCCCGAGCGGGTCCCCGCGCCGCGGCGGCGGGCCCGCTCCGCCGCCCTGCGGTCCTCGGCGGTGCGGGGGGCCTCGAACCCGCCGCCGCGGGTG
>NZ_BAABIL010000311.1:0-16551 GCF_039542765.1 Kineococcus glutinatus | reverse complement strand
CGCCGCGGCCGGCGCCGACCGGGTCGTCGCCGTCGTGGGCAACGACCCGCACCTGGGCGGGCGGGAGACCGAGGACCGCGCCACGCTCGACCTGCCGCAGGCCGCGGCCGAACTCGTGCGCACGGCCCGCGAGGCCAACCCCGCCACGGTCCTCGCGGTGGTCTCCTCCTACCCGTACGCCCTGGGCGACCTGGCCGCCGACCTCGACGCCGTCGTCTGGTCCGGCCACGGCGGGCAGGAACTCGGCAACGGCCTGGCCGACGTGCTGCTCGGGGAGGTCGAGCCGCGCGGGCGGCTGGCGCAGACGTGGTTCGCCGCCGACGCCGACCTGCCCGACGTGCTCGACTACGACGTGCAGTCCACCGGTGGGACCTACCTGTGGAGCGAGGCCGAACCGCTGTACCCGTTCGGGCACGGCCTGACCTACACGCACATCGAGCACGTCGCCGCCCGCGCCGACCGGCGCACCGCCCGCGACGGCGACGTCGTCACCCTCACCGTGGAGCTGGCCAACACCGGCACCCGGCCGGGGGAGGAACTGGTGCAGGTCTACGCCACCGCGCCGGGGTTGCGGCCGCGCTCCCCCCGCCGACGCCTCGTGGCGCACCGGCGGGTGCCGCTGGCCCCCGGGGAGCGCACCGCGGTGGAGCTGGCGGTGCCGGTGGCGGCGCTGGCGGTGCACGACGTGGTGTCCGGCCGCCCCCTCGTGGTGCCCGGCGAGCACCACCTGCTGGTCGGCGCATCGGCCGCCGACGTCCGGCACGAGGTCGCGCTCACCGTCGAGGGGCCGGCCCCGGCGCCGCGACCGCTCGGGTCCGCCGCGGGTTTCGACGCCTGCCGCGACGTGCGGCTCGTGCCGCGGGAGGGGTTCGCCGGCTCGGCGGTGCGCACGGTGGCGCCGGGCACGGCCGGGGTGCTGGAGTTCGCCGACGTCGGCACCGGCGGGGCGGACCGGCTGCGCTGCACCGCCCGCGCGGACGGGCCGGCCGAGGTGGAGGTGGCGGTGCGGGGGACCTCCGGCGCGTGGCTGGTGGTGGGTCGCGCCGTCGTCCCGGCCGGGGGGTGGGACGTGGTGGACGTGGCGCTGCGGCGGGCGCTGCCCGGGCGGGCCGACCTGCGGGTCCGGCTGCGCGGGGACGTGGCGCTGGCGGAGCTGGAGCTGCCGGCACGGCAGGCCTGAGCCCGGCGCCCCGCGCCGTCACCACCGCGGTGGCGGCGCGGGGTGCAGGGCCGGGTCGTCGTCGGCGAAGGTGTGGATCCGGCCCGCCGGGGTGTGCGGGCCCTCGAAGCGCACCGTGACCCGGCCGACGCCGGAACCCTGCACCCAGCCGGGGCCGTGCTCGTCGTGCGCGACGTCCTGGCCGGGGCTCCACGCCGAGCGGGGCGGGGCGGGCGGGCCGTAGGGGACCGCGGACCCCAGCGGCAGCACACCGCCGACCTCCGCCTGCTGCCCTGCGGTCTGCTCGGGCTCCGCCCCCGGTGCGGGGTCGGCGTCCCCGGCGGCGGGCTCGTCGAGCTCGGCGAGCAGGTCCTGCTGGGTGTACTCGGTGAGGCCGGAGACACCCACGCCGAGGAGCCGGACGCCGTCGGCGACGTCGATGCCCTCCAGCAGCGCCAGCGCGGCGGCGGCGATCTCCCGCGGCGCGGCGGTGGGCTGCGCCAGGGTGCGGGAGCGGTTGAGGGTCGTGAAGTCGTAGCGGCGCAGCTTCACCGTCACCGTGCGCCCGGAGACACCACCGGCGGCCAGCCGCACCGCGACCCGGTCCACCATCCGCCGCGCCCGCTCGGCCAGCTCCCGCCGGTCGGTGAGGTCCACGGCGAACGTCTCCTCCGCCGAGACGGACTTCGCGTCCCGCTCGGGGACCACCGGCCGCGGGTCGACCGCCCGCGCGTACGCCAGCAGGCCCGTCCCGTGCGCCCGGCCGACCATGCGGACCAGCTCCGCCTCGTCCGCGGCGGCGAGGTCGGCCACGGTGCGGATCCCGACCCGGGTGAGCCGCTCCCCCGTGACCGCGCCGACGCCGGGCAGCCTGCGCACCGGCAGCGGCCCGAGCAGCGCGTGCTGCTCCGCCGGCGGCACCACGACCAGCGCGTCGGGCTTGCGCAGGTCCGAGGCGATCTTGGCGACGAGCTTGCTGGGCCCGGCGCCGACGGACACGGTCAGGCCCGTCACCGCCCGCACCCGGGCGCGGAACTCCTCCGCCACGCGCGAGACCTCCGCCACGTCCAGACCCGGGTGGGTGGGCGTGAGGTCCACGTACGCCTCGTCGAGGGAGACCTGCTCCACGAGCGGGGACAGCTCGTGGGCCAGCGCCATGACCTGCTGGGAGACGGTGCGGTACGCCGCGAACCGGCCGGCGAGGAACGCGGCGTTGTGGCAGCGGCGGCGCGCCTCCATCGTGGGCATCGCCGAGCCGATGCCGTAGGCGCGGGCCTCGTAGGAGGCGGTCGCCACCACCCCGCGCCAGCCGGTGCCGCCGACGACGACGGGCTTGCCGCGCAGCGAGGGCTTGTCGCGCTGCTCGACGGCGGCGAAGAACGCGTCGAGGTCCAGGTGCAGCACGCTCGGTCGCGTGGCGTCGGGAGCGGCCACGGGCACCAGTCTGCCCCGCGGGTGCGACAGCCCGGCCCCTGTCAGCGCAGGACCGGCACCGTCAGCGCGGCACCGTCAGCGCAGGCCCGTCAGCGCGGGATCGCCACCGCGCCGCTGCGCTGGTCCGGGGCCCCGGGGACCGGCTCGGCGGGGTCGTCGCCGGTGCCCACGATGCGGTTGCGCTCGTCGACGTGCACCACCCGGGGCCGGTGCCCGCGGACCTCGTCCTCCTCGAGCAGGAGGAAGGACATGACGATGACGAGGTCGCCGCAGGCGACGAGCCGGGCCGCGGCGCCGTTGATGCCGACCACCCCCGAACCCGCCGGGCCGGCGATGGCGTAGGTGGTCAGCCGCGCGCCGGTGGCGATGTCCACGACGTGCACCTGCTCGCCCTCGAGGATTCCCGCGGCGTCCAGGAGGGTGCGGTCGATCGTGATGGACCCGACGTAGTGCAGGTCCGCCTGCGTCACCACCGCCCGGTGGATCTTGCCGCCGAGCATGCTGCGCTGCACGGGTACCCCTTCCTCGTCCGCCGGCCGGGACGTCCACCGGCCGGGCAGGACCGTAGCCCACGGCCCGCGCGGACCCCGCGGCCCCGTCGCGGTGGGGCGCTCAGGTGGCCATGTCGACGAAGCGCGAGTAGTGCCCCTGGAACGCGACGGTGATGGTGTCCGTCGGGCCGTTGCGGTGCTTGGCGACGATGAAGTCCGCCTCCCCCGCCCGGGGGCTCTCCTTCTCGTACATGTCCTCCCGGTGCAGCAGGATGACCATGTCGGCGTCCTGCTCGATGGAGTTGTGGACCGCGATCCCGTCGGCGACGAAGTTGTGACCACCCAGGACGGTCGCGTCGTACACGTCCTCCTCGCCGTCCGGCTCGATCGCGACGACCTCGTCCCACAGCACGTCGTTGACGGCCATCACCTCGAGGTCGGCGTCGTCCAGGAGTTCCGCCACCCGCCCCATCCGCTGCCGGGAGGGAGCGTGCTTCCACATCGTGCTGCCGCAGAACTGCACGCCCATCGCTGCGGCGAACTCCCGGTGTGACATGCCCCGCTCGGCCAGCACCTCCCGGACGTGGTCCCACACCTGCCGGGGCACGGTGTCCACGTTCGTGTTCGCAGAGCCGGCGAGGACCACCCCCAGGAGACGGTCGGCGCTCTCGCCACGTGCCCCGTGCACCCCGATCTCCTGGAGGAAGCGTCGCTGATCGTCGATCCCTGACACGTCGAGCGTGAACCCTGGGCGGTAGTCACCCTTCGGGGTGGCGCAGCGGACCCGCGTGGAGATGCCGAACCGCAGCAGGAGCCGCGATAGGTCGTCGATGAGTCGACGACTGGTGGAGGCGTAATAGATACGCCCACCGCGCCCGTTCTTGCTGACCGTCACAGAACCGTCCGTCGCCCAGAGGTGGTGCAGGAAGAGCGCGATCTGCCGCTTGGGTAGCGCAAACACGGCGGCGGGGACGAACTTCTCGTAGCTGCGCAGCCCGAACAGCCCGAGCTCGTCGAGCCAGGCCGCGAGGGGGTTGCGGCGTCCCCGCGCCAACCGGTACGGGGCAGGTAGCCGGAGGCTGGTGCACCGGGCCGCGGCGTGATCGTCGCGGACAGCGGTGATGCCGAACGCGCTAGCGGCTGCGTTCGCCACTGCGGCGAGGTTCGCCTCGTCCACGCTGGCGTATCGCAAGGGTTGCCTACGCACGAAGGAACCGTCACCCAGCAGGTGAGCGAGCAGCAGCACCCGGTCGTCGCCCCACGCGGTCACCCGCTCCGGGCCCGGCACGTGGCGGGGCACCGCGATGCGACTGCCCACTTCGAGATCCCCCAGCGGCGTCCACCCCTCGTATGCGAGGAACGGGTGGTTGGCCGTCGCGCGCACCTCCTTGCCGGAAGCCAGGCGCAGCTTGCGCACCGGGCGGGTACCGGTCGCGAACACGTGGGTCAGGTGGCGGCGGACGTAGCGCAGGGAGTCGTCCAACGCCCACACCGGCACGTCTCTGGCACCGGCCGCGAACAGCTCGCCCATCGTCGTCTCAGCGCCGGTGTCGGCGCGCAGGATCCGGGTGCCGGCAGGCAGGCAACCCGATTCGCGCAGGTCGCTCATCTGCGGCTTCTTGTCGGTGCGCTGCTCCGGGCCGCGGTTGAGCTGCGACAGCGCGATGACCGGGACCTCGATCTCCTTGGCCAGCAGCTTCAGGGCGCGGGAGAACTCCGACACCTCCTGCTGGCGGCTCTCCACCCGCTTGCCCGACGTCATGAGCTGCAGGTAGTCGACGATGACGAGCTTGAGGTCGTTGCGCTGCTTGAGCCGGCGGCACTTGGAGCGGATCTCCATCAGCGACATGTTGGGGCTGTCGTCGATGAACAGCGGCGCCTCGGAGACCTGCCCCATGGTGCGGGCCAGCTTGGTCCAGTCGTCCTCGCGCATCGTGCCCTTGCGCATGTTCTGCAGCGGGATCTTCGCCTCGGCCGACAGCAGGCGCATGGTGATCTCGTTGCGGCCCATCTCCAGGGAGAAGATGACCGAGGCCAGGCCGTGCTTGATGGACGCCGCGCGGGCGATGTCCAGCCCGAGGGTGGAGTTGTGGGTCGGCACCATCGCCCGGCCTGCCAGGTAGAGGTGATCGGCGTTGTCCACCTCGACGCAGCGCACCGGCACCGAGCCGACCGGTCGGACCTCGGTGATGAAACGGGAGTTCCGCCTCGTGAACGACCGCTGGCGACGGTCCTTGTGGACCAGGCGCTTGCGCTCGAGGCGGAACACGTCGTCGTCGGTGCTGAAGGTGATCGTGTATGCCGTGGAGGACGCCTGCGAGCGCCCGCGCACCGGCTCGGCGCTGAAACCGGTGCGGTGGCCGAGGCTGTGCACGAGCTCGCGGACGTCCTCGGCCAGCCGCCGGGAGGTGACCGAGAACTGCACCGTGCCGCTGGGGGCCACGGTGCCGTCGGTGTCGAGCAGGCCGGCCAGCAGTTCGCGCCGCTGCGCGAGGGACGCGCGCAGGTAGGCCTGCGGGACGTGCTCGTCCCCGAGCACTCCCAGCGTGCGCAGGCGCTCGGGGAGCCCGTGCGGGTCGAAGCCCTCCTCGTCCTCCAGCAGCACCTGCACGTCCGGTGCGGCGGCACCGCCCCCGTCGCCCAGCCACGCGCCGAGCACGTACGGCGGTAGGAGGAGGTCGTCGCGGTGCGGCAGCTCCAGGGGCTGGGTGGTGCGCACCGAGTGGTTGAGCCGCCCCTCCGCGCCGGGGCAGCGGAGGGTGCGGGCGATCTCCTCGGTGGTGCGCACCGCGGCGGACGCACGCTGCGTGCGGGTGCCGCCCGAACCGGTCACCGCGGCCCGGGCCGACCTCCGCGACGCCCGCGTGTCCGTCAACCACTGGTGCTGGGCATCGGCGACGACCGTCGTGCCGTCGGAGAAGCGGACCTCGTAGCAGGGCCGACCCGTCATGACCTCCGTGGCGGCCACGACGCGGGTGGGCCGCCCGTCGGCCCCGACGAGCTCGTCGCCCACCCGGACCGCGCCCATCGTCGTCCAGCCCGTGGGGGTGGCCAGGGGGGTGTCCAGCGCCAGCGCCTTGCCCACGGCCGGGCGCGCCGCGATGACGATCATCTGCCCCGGGTGCAGGCCGTTGGTGAGCTGGTCCAGGTCGGCGAAGCCGGTGGGGACGCCGACCATCGTGTCGCCGCGGTGGGAGGAGGCCTCGATCTCGTCGATGGCGCCCTCGATGATGTCGCCGAGGGGGGCGTAGTCCTCCCGGACCCGCTTTTCCGTGACCTGGTAGATCTCCGCCTGCGCGGAGTTGACGATGGCGTCGACGTCGCCGCCGTCACCGCCGTAGCCCATCTGCACGATGCGGGTGCCGGCCTCCACGAGCCGGCGCAGCACCGCGCGCTCGCGCACGATGCGGGCGTAGTAGCCGGCGTTGGCGGCCGTGGGGACGGTGGAGATGAGGTCGTGCAGGTAGGGCGCCCCCCCGACGCGGGCCAGCTCCCCGCGGTTGGTGAGCTCGGCCGCGACCGTCACCGGGTCGGCGGGCTCGCCACGGCTGTAGAGGTCGAGGATGGCCTCGTAGACGAGCTCGTGGGCGGGGCGGTAGAAGTCCGGCCCCTTGAGGACCTCCACGACGTCGGCGATGGCGTCCTTGGACAGCATCATCCCGCCGAGGACGCCCTGCTCCGCCGCGATGTCCTGCGGGGGCATCCGGTCGTACGGCTCACCGCCGGCCCCGGGGCCCCGGTCGCGCCCCTTGCCCCGCCCGCCCTCGCCGGAGCCGGCGCGGGGGCCGACGACGTCCTGCTGGTCCGTCGTCACGCTGTCCACTCCCCGTGCTCGAACGCTCCGGCGGCACCTGGGCGCGTCGCCGCTCCTGCCGCCACGTGTCGCTCCACGGGACATGTGTACGCCGCCCCTCCGACAATCCACGCTCCCGGGGGTCGGGGTCAAACGCGCTGTGCACAGGTGCGTTGACAACATGTGGACGCACGACGGGTCGTTGTGCACAGGGCGTGGACAAGCCTGGGGACAACTGCCGCCCAGGATGGGGACACGGCGGTGCGCGCACCCCTGACCTGCACAGACGCTGTCCACCCGGTGTGGAGGAGGAGAAGTTCGGTGTACGACACGAGCCGTCCGGGATGTGGACGGGGCCGTCCGTCCCCGCTCTCACCCAGGGTCGTCGCCGGTGACGCGGCCCTGCTGCGGCTGGCCGTGCCGGCCCTCGGCGCGCTCGTCGCCGAACCGCTGTTCCTGCTCGCCGACTCCGCCGTCGTGGCCGCGCTGGGCACCCTGCCGCTGGCCGGCCTCGGGGTGGCGGGCGCCCTGCTCAGCGCCGCCGTCAGCCTCTTCGTCTTCCTCGCCTACGGCACCACCGCCGCCGTCGCGCGCAGCATCGGGGCCGGCGACCGGCGCGGCGCCCTCTCCCTCGGCGTCGACGGCATCTGGCTGGCCCTGGGCCTCGGCGCGCTCGTCGCGGTGCCCGGGGTGCTGCTCGCCCCCGAGGCCGTCGCCGCGCTGGGCAGCTCCCCCGCGGCCGCCCCGCACGCCGTGACCTACCTGCGCTGGAGCCTGCCCGGGCTGCCCGCCATGCTCGTCGTGCTGGCCGCCACCGGGGTGCTGCGCGGGCTGCAGGACACCCGCACGCCGCTGCTCGTGGCCGCCGCGGGAGCGGTGCTCAACGCCGTGGCCAACGTCGTCCTCGTCCACGGCGCCGGGCTCGGCATCGCGGGGTCGGCGATCGGCACCGCCGGCACCCAGCTGCTCATGGCGGCGGTGCTGGCCGCGGTGGTGGCCCGCGCCGTGCGCCGGGAGGGCGCGCCGGTGCGCCCGCACCCGCTGGGGGTGCTGCGCAGCGCCCGCAGCGGGGTGCCGCTGCTGGTGCGGACCCTCGCCCTGCGGGTGGCGCTGCTGGTGACGACGTACGTGGCCGCCGCGCAGGGGGACTCCGCCCTGGCCGCGCACCAGGTGGCGATGACGGTGTGGACGACGGCGGCGCTCGCGCTGGACGCCCTCGCCATCGCCGCGCAGGCCCTCGTCGGGCACGCCCTCGGCGCCGGGGACACCGCCGGCGTGCGCTGGACGGTGCAGCGCACCGTCGCGTGGGGCGTGCTCACCGGGGCGGTGCTCGGCGCCGCGCTGGCCGCGGGGCGCCACCCCCTGGCGGCGGCGTTCGGCGAGAGCGCGGCGGTGCGCGCCGACCTGGCCGCCGCCGTGCTGGTGCTGGCCCTCACCCTGCCGCTGGCCGGAGCGGTGTTCGTCCTCGACGGCGTGCTCATCGGCGCCGGCGACGGGCGCTACCTGGCCGCCACGGGCGTGCTCGTGCTGCTGGCGTACCTGCCGGCGGCCGCCGCGGTGCTGGTGCTGGCGCCCGCCGGGCGCACCGGCCTGCAGTGGCTGTGGGCGGTGTTCGCCGGCGGGTACACCGCGGCGCGGCTGGTGCCGCTGGCGCTGCGGGCGCGCGGGGGTGCCTGGCTGGTCACCGGTGCGTGAGGCCGCGCCGCTCAGCGGGCGGTGGGCACCCGGTAGCGGCGCACCCCACCGCTCTCGCAGGTCAGGACGCCGCCACAGCCCTCGATGACGCGGCGGGAGGGCAGGTTGCCGGCGTCGCACGTCAGCAGGACCCGCTCCAGGCCCAGGGCGGCGGCCGCGGGCAGCACCCCGCGCAGCATGGCGCCGGCGTGCCCGCGCCGGCGGGCCGAGGGGCGCACCTCGTAGCCGACGTGCCCCCCGACGTCGCGCAGGGCGTCGGTGAGCCGGTGGCGCAGCGTGATGCGCCCGAGGTAGCGCGCCCCGTCGCAGTACCAGAACGTCGTCGTGGGCACCCCGCCGGGCGCGCTCGTCGCCGCGGCGAGCTCGGCGTCGTGCAGGGCGTCGACCAGGTCCTCGAAGGCGCCGGCGTCGGCGAGGGCGGTGGCGTCCGCGTCGAGGTGGCGGCCCTCGGCGTGGAACTCGCGCAGCGCGGCCACGTAGGAGGGGCGCACCGCGCCGGACGGCGGGCACAGCTCGGGCACCGCACCAGTCTGCCCACCGCCGGCCGCGGATGCAGCGGGGCCGGCCGCAGCGGGGCCGGCCGCGCGAGCTGCGCGACCGGCCCCGTGGTCCTGCGGGGACCCGGCACGGTGCCGGGGATCCGCGTCAGACGCTGGCGGCCACCACGTCGACGGTGACCTTCGCGGAGACGTCGGTGTGCAGCCGCACGTCCACCTTGTAGCGGCCGGTGGCGCGGATCGGCTGGGCGATCTCCACCTTGCGCTTGTCCACCGACGGACCACCGGCGGCGTTGACGGCCTCGGCGACGTCGGCGGGGGTGATCGCACCGAAGAGACGACCGCCCTGGCCGGCGCGGGCCGACAGCGTCACGGTGCGCGCCTCGAGGGACTGCTTGACGTGCTGGGCCTCCTCGAGGGTGGCGATCTCGCGGGCGCGGCGCGCCTTGCGGATCGCCTCGACCTGCTTCTCCCCGCCCTTGGTCCACGGCGTGGCCAGGTTGCGGGGCAGCAGGAAGTTGCGGCCGTAGCCGTCCTTCACCTCGACGACGTCGCCCGGGGCGCCGAGGCCGGTCACCTCATGGGTGAGGATGAGCTTCATCTGTCGTCCCCTCTCAGCGAGCCGAGCTGGAGTAGGGCAGCAGCGCCATCTCGCGGGCGTTCTTGATCGCCTTGGCGATCTCGCGCTGCTCCTGCACGGACACGCCGGTCACCCGGCGGGCGCGGATCTTGCCGCGGTCGGAGATGAACTTCCGCAGCAGGGTGGTGTCCTTGTAGTCCACCGCCTCGATCTTCGCCGCCTTCAGCGGGTTCTGCTTCTTCTTGGGCTTGCGCACGGGCACCTTGGCCATCGTGGTGCTCCCCTCTCGTGAGAGCCCGGGACCGAGCCCGGGATGGTGGTGTGGATCCAGCTGCGCTCAGGCAGCCGTCGTTCTCAGGCGCCCAGCCGTCCCCGTGCGGGGCCCGGCCGGGCGCAACCGGCACCGGCGTGGGCCGGTGGACCGGTCGGTGCGCCGGTCAGAAGGGCGGGTCGTCGTTGGACGCGCCGCCCCAGCCGCCGCCACCGGCTCCACCGCCGCCACCGGCGGAGGGACCGGTCGCCCACGGGTCGTCCTGCGGCTGCCCGCCGCCGGAGTTCCCGCCGCCACCGCCCCAGCCACCGCCGCCGGAGCCGCCGCCGAAACCGCCACCACCGCCGCCACCGCGGGAGGTCTTGTTGACCTTCGCGTTGGCGTAGCGCAGCGAGGGGCCGACCTCGTCGACCTGCATCTCGATCACCGTGCGCTTCTCGCCCTCCTTCGTCTCGAAGGAGCGCGACTGCAGCCGGCCGGTGACGATGACCCGCGTGCCGCGGGTGAGGGACTCGGCGACGTTCTCCGCCGCCTCCCGCCACACCGCGCAGCGCATGAACAGCGTCTCGCCGTCCTTCCAGTCGTTGGACTGGCGGTCGAACGTGCGCGGGGTGGAGGCCACCGTGAAGTTGGCCACCGCCGCGCCGGACGGCGTGAAGCGCAGCTCGGGGTCGTTCGTGAGGTTGCCGATCAGCGTGATGACGGTCTCGCCGGCCATCAGCGAGCGTCCGACCGCAGCAGCTTCGTCCGCAGCACCGCCTCGTTCAGGTTCAGCTGCCGGTCCAGCTCCTGGGCGACGGCGGCCTCAGCGTTCAGGTCGACGACGGCGTAGATGCCCTCGGACTTCTTCTTGATGTCGTAGGCCAGCCGGCGACGACCCCAGATGTCGACGTTCTCCACGGTCCCGCCACCCTGGCGGACGACGTTGAGGAACCGGTCGAGCGAGGGGGCGACGGTGCGCTCCTCCAGCTCGGCGTCGAGGATGACCATGAGCTCGTAACGACGCGCGCTCATTCCCCACCTCCTTCGGACTCATGCGGCCGCGGTCTCTCCGCGGCAGGAGGGTGTGCGTGCTGCCCGCGCCACCGCGATGGACGCGGGCGCGGACCGCACAAGCCTACCCGCCCGCGGGACCACCCCGCGCCGCCAGCCTCGGCCCGGTACGGCCCGCCCGGCCCGGGGGTCAGGCGATGCGCACCACCAGGGCGTCCGGTGCCCCGTCGAAGTCCCCGCCCGCCGGGTCGTCCACGTCGCGGGCCCCGCCCACCGCGCGCGCCGGGTCCCGGCCGGGAGCGGCCACGTCGCGCACCACCGCCACCACCAGCCAGCCGATGCCGGCCAGGCGCAGCACCAGCGCGGCGAGGTAGAACTCCGGCGGCAACCCCCGGTCGGGCACCGACTGCCCGGCGATGAACAGCCACACCGCGACGAAGTACAGCCCCTCCGTCGCCAGCCACGCGGCGTGGTCGCGCCAGCGCGGCACCGCCAGCGCCGCCAGCGGCAGCAGCCACAGCGACGCCTGCGGCGGCACCGCCTTGCCCACCAGCAGCCACCCCGCCACCAGCAGCAGCGCCACCTGCGGCACCCGCGGCCGACGCGGCGCCCACAGCACCAGGACCCCGACCGCCACGACCACCGCCGCACCCGCCACCAGGGACAGCGCCGTCACCGTCCCCGGCGAGAGCCCGGCGACGTCCTCCGCCCCCACCGCCTGCTCCACGAGCTGCGGCACCAGCCACGGCGAGCCGTAACCCGCGGGCCGGGACCACCAGTCGCGCAGGTACGCCGACCAGGCCCCGTCCGTGGCCAGCAGCAGCGGCACGTCCACGGCCAGCCAGGCCGCGACCGCCGCGACCGCCGTGGTGGCCGCCGCCCGGAAACGGCCCGTGCGCAGCGCCAGCAGGCCCAGCCCGAGCAGCAGCAGCACCGGGTAGGTGCGCGCCGCCACCGCCAGACCCAGCAGCACCCCCGCCGCCACCGGCCACCGGCGCGCCCAGGCCGCCAGCCCCAGGGTGGCCAGCGCCACACCCAGCAGGTCGAAGGACAACAGCCCCGTGAGCACCACGAGCGGGCTGGCCGCCACGAGCGCCGCGTCCCAGCGCCGCCGCCCCGCCGCCACCAGCACCCCGGCCACGACGAGCAGCAGGCAGACGGCCACCACGACGGCGGCCACGTCGAAGTAGGCGCGCTGGTCGGCGGCCGACGTGCCACCCCCCACCACCCGGGCCACCAGCCACGTCAGGGCCGTGGTCAGCGGGGGCTGCCCCAGGGCGGTGCCCTGCGCGTAGGGACCGGCGCCCTCGGCGAGGCCGGAGGAGGTGTAGACCACCGGCAGGTCGCTGTAGCAGGCGTGGAAGAACTGGTCGGGGCTGCGCCAGCCCTCGGCGCGGCAGTGCTGCTTCTGCAGGACGCCCAGGCCGACGGCGAGGACCGCCGCGGGCAGGCACACCAGCAGCGCCGACAACCACACCGGCCCCGAACCGGCGTGCCGCCCCCAGGGGCCGCCCACCACCTCGCTGGCCGAGCGCGCGAGGGGGTCGGTGGCCGAGGGCGCGACGGAGGCCTCCCTCACCGCAGGCTCTCCTCGGCCTCCGCGCCGGCCGCCGCGGACGCCGTCGCGCCGGCTCCCGCGGCCTCCTCGGGGGCGCTGGTCGCGGTGGCGGACGGTGCGGCCGGCTCGGAGGTGGGCTGGGACGTGGGCTGGGAGGAACCGGTGGGCGAGGCCGTGCCGGACGAGCCGGTCGACGGCGTGGCCGACGGGGTGGCCGTGGCGGTCCCCGTGGCCGTCGGGCTCGCGGTGGACGTCTCCGACGCGCTCGGCGTCGGGCTCGTCGCCGAGGCGCTGGGGGTGGCGGTGCCGGAGGAGCTGGCGCTCGCGCTGGACGTGGAGGTGGCCGTGGAACCGCCACCGCCACCGCGGCCCGACCCGACGAACGCGGGATCGGGGAACTCCAGCTCCGGCTGCCCCTCCAGGGCGCTGCTCATGTACGACGTCCAGATCCGCACCGGGTAGGAACCGCCGGTGACCTCGCGGCCGCCCAGCTCCAGCTGCTGCGGCGACCCGTCGGCCCCGACCTGGTACATCGCGACCACGGTGGACAGCTGCGGGGTGTAGCCGGCGAACCACGCCGAGAGGTTGTTGGAGGAGGTGCCCGTCTTGCCGGCCGCGTCCCGCCCCAGCCGGGAGGCGTAGCTGCCGCTGCCGCGCTGCACGACCTGCTGCATCGCGTACGTGGCGTCCGCCATGACGTCCTCGTCGAACACCCGCTCCTGCGACGGGGACGCCGTGTAGGTCGTCGCGCCCGTGGAGTCGGCCAGGGAGGCGACCGTGTGCCACTGGGTGCGCACGCCCTGGGCGGCGAACGTGGCGTAGGCCTCGGCGACGTCGACGGGGTGCGGGGAGGAGGTGCCGAGCACGTTGGAGGGGTTGTCGTCCAGGCCCGCCGTGTCCTGCGGGTAGCCGGCCCGCACCGCCACCTCCGCGCTGGTCTGCGGCCCGACGTCCTCGTTGAGCTGGGCGTAGACGGTGTTGACGGAGTTCGCGGTGGCCGTCAGCAGGTCGATGCGCCCGTAGGAGGAGCCGCCGAAGTTGTCGACGGTGTCGCTGCCCCAGCTGTCCAGCCGCATCGGGCTGCTGCCGCTGTAGGTGGAGCGCAGCGAGATGCCCTGCTCCAGCGCCGCCACCAGCGTGAACGGCTTGAAGGTCGAACCCGCCTGGGCCGTGTCCTGCGTCGCGGCGTTGCGGGCGCGCGTCAGGTAGTCCGCGCCGCCGTACATGGCCCGCACCCCACCGTCCCCCGGGTCGATCGACACGAGCGCCACCTGCAGCCCGTCCGGCACCTCGCCGGGCAGCCCATCCTGCACCGCCGCCACCGAGGCCGCCTGCGCCGCCGCGTCGAACGTGGTGACGATCTTGTAACCGCCGCGGTCGATCTCGGCGTCGGTGAGGCCCACCGTGGCGCGCAGCTCGCTGCGCACCACGGTGAGCAGGTAGCCGTTGGTGCCGGCGTGGTCGTTGGTCCGCGTCGGCTCGACGGTGGCCGGCAGCTGCGCCGCGGCCCGCTCCTCGGCGGTGAGCCAGCCCTCGGCGACCATGCCGTCCATCACGTAGTCCCACCGCTGCTGCGCGGCCTCGGCGTTGACGCGGGGGTCGTAGGCGCTGGGCGCGGCGAGCATCCCGGCCAGCAGCGCCCCCTCGGAGGCGTCGAGCTGGGAGACGTCCTTGCCGAAGTAGGCCTGCGCCGCGGTCTGGATGCCGTAGGCGTCACGCCCGAAGTAGATGGTGTTGAGGTAGGCGACGAGGGTCTCGTCCTTGGTCTGCTGCTGGTCGATCTTCAGCGCGAGGAAGAACTCCTCGGCCTTGCGCCGGTAGCTGCGCTCGGAGCTGAGGAAGTAGTTCTTCACGTACTGCTGCGTGATCGTCGAGCCGCCCTGGGTGTCGCCGCCGCGCACGTTGTTCCACAGCGCCCGCGCGATGCCCGTCGGGGAGACCCCGCGGTTCTCGTAGAAGCTGCGGTCCTCCGCCGCCAGCACGGCGTGCTGCACGACGAGCGGCACCTGGTCGATCGTGACGTTGACCCGGTTGCGCGCGCTGAAGCGGCCGATGGGCGTCGTGCCGTCGCGGTAGTAGACGGTGCTGACCTGCGCGTCGGCGAGCTCGTTGGGGTCGGGGACGGTGGTCAGCGCGTAGGCCGCGGCGAAGCCGCCCACCGCGAGGACGACGCCGGCGCCGGCGATCCCGAACAGCCACCCCAGCAGGCGGCGGGGGCGGCGTGCCCGGCGGGGGCGGCGGGTGGTCGGTCGGCGGCGTGCTGCCACAGCGGTGGGGTCCTCCGGTCGGGGCGCGGCGGGACCACCGCGCGTCGTCGTGGTGCTCGGCTCCTCGGGGAGCCCGTCACCGAGGGTGATCGGCTCCGGGTCGCCCACGCTGGAGCGCCGGACCGCGCAGGCGGCCGCAGCCAGTATGCGCACGGCCCGGGCCCGCACCCGGCGGCCCGTCCACGGTCCGCCGCCGTCCTCCACAACGCCCGCACGGGCCGATCCCGTCCCACCCCCGTCACCCACCTCCGTCACCCGTCCGCCACCCCTGCGCCGACCACCCGCCGGGAGGCGGGCGGCGGCTCGCCTACGGTGAGGGCGTGCCGGGGGCGGACGGGTCGCAGCGCGGGGTGCTCGCCGGGCTGGGTGCGCTGCTGCGACGCCGGCGGCTGCGGCAGCTGGTGGCCGTGCGGCTGCTCGGGCAGGCCGGCGACGGGGTGTTCCAGGCGGCGCTGGCCGCGGTGCTGGTGTTCTCCCCCGAGCGGCAGGGCACCCCGGGGGCGGTGGCCGCGGCGTTCGCGCTGCTGCTGCTGCCCTTCGCCGCGATCGGGCCGTGGGTGGGCGTCCTGCTGGACCGCTGGCGGCGCCGGCAGGTGCTCGTGGCCGCGAACGCCTTCCGCGCCGGGGTCGTCGCCCTCACCGCCGCCACCCTGCACGGCGGCGCCCCCGACGGGGTCGTGGTGGGGCTGGCCCTCCTCGCGCTGTCCGTGGACCGGGCGCTGCTGGCCGGCCTGTCCGCGGCGCTGCCGCACGTCGTGGAGCCGGAGGAGCTGGTGCTGGCCAACAGCGTCGTGCCGACGGCGGGGACGGTCGCGGCGGGTGCGGGCGCCGCCCTCGCGGTGCTGCTGCGCGCCGGGCCCCTGGGCGGCGCCGACGCCGTGGTCGCCGACGCCCTGCTGCTGGTGGGCGCCGCGCTCCTGTACGTCGCCGGGGGCGCGGTGGCCCTGCTGCTGCCGGCGTCGATGCTGGGTCCGCTGCACCCGGTGCGCCGGGTCCCGCTCGCGGCACCGGCCCGGCAGCGGCTGGCGTCCGGGGTGCGCGACGTGCTCGGGGGCGCCACCCACGCGCTGCGGCGCCGGGCCCCGGCGTGGGCGCTGACCGTGGTGGCCGTCCACCGCTTCGCCTTCGGCGTGACGACGGTCGCGTTCGTCGTGCTGTGCCGGCGCACCCTCGCCGATCCCGCGGACCCCGCGGCGGGGCTGGCCCTGCTCACGAGCCTGACCAGCGCGGCGGCGGTGGGTGCGGGCGCCGCCGCCGCCCTGGCCCCCTGGGGAACGCGCCGTCAGTTGCTGCGGACCTGGATCTGCGGCTGCCTGGTGGTGGCGGGCGCGGCGCAGGCCGTGGTCGGCTGGCGCACGGAGCTGCCGGTGCTGCTGGCCTGCGCCTTCGCCCTGGGCGCGGCGGGGCAGGGCGCCAAGATCGGGGCGGACGCGGTCGTCCAGACCACGGTGGACGACGCCTACCGCGGACGGGTGTTCACCCTCTACGACCTGGTGTTCAACACGACGTTCGTGGCCGCGGCCGCCGTCGCCGCCGTGCTCGTGCCCGACGACGGCCGCTTCACCGCCCTGGCGGTGTGCCTGGGGGTGGCGTACTGGGGTGTGGCGCTGCTCTACGCCCGCACCGGCGGCCCGTCCCGGCCGGTGGCGGCTGCCGGCGGCGGGTGAGCAGGACCGGTCAGGGCGCCACCGACGGGGTGGAGGACTGCTGCGACGCCTCCGGTGCGGGCGGCCACGTGGGGGGCTGGGTCTGCGTGGGCGGCGCCGTCTGGGTGGGCGGCGCCGTCTGGGTGGGCGGCGCCGTCTGGGTGGGC
>NZ_BAABIL010000310.1:0-4437 GCF_039542765.1 Kineococcus glutinatus | reverse complement strand
CTGACCTTCACCGGTCTGGTCGTCGGCGCCATCTACTCCCTCTTCGCCCTCGGCTACACCTACGACGACGCCGTGGCCCTCGCCGCGCTGTGGAACTCCCCCACCCCCTCCGACGCCAAGGCCACCGCCGGGCTGAAGATCCTCGAGGGCGAGGAACTGCCGATCCCGCCCGGCGGGGAGGCGGCCACGGCCGAGCAGGTGCTCGAGCAGCAGCGGCTCGACGCCTTCTTCGAGGCCGGCTACGACCACGACGACGCCGTGGCGCTGGCGGAGCTGTGGCAGGTCGCCGACGTCGGCGAGGTCAAGGTGACCGCAGGGCGCAAGCTGCTCGAGGACCTCGCCCTGCCGATCGCCCCCGGCTCGGCGCCGGAGGCCCCCGCGCCGCCGCCGAGCGCGGAGGACCGGGCGCTGGAGGCGTTCTTCGCCGCCGCGTACGGCTACGACGACGCCGTGGCCCTCGCCGCGCTGTGGAACTCCCCCACCCCCTACGACGCGAAGGTCACCGCCGGGCAGAAGATCCTCGACGACCTGCCCCTGCCGTTCCCGCCCGGCGGGGAGACGGCGCCCGACGGCGGCGACGGCGACGTCCCCGCGTGAGCGCACCACCCGCGACCGGCGCGCTCGCACCGCACACCGCGCCGCCGACCCCGCCGGTGCTGCGCGAGCGCGTCGGCGTCGAGGTGGAGCTGCTCGCCCCGCGCGGCTCGAGCCGGGCCGAGCTCGCCGCGGAACTCGCCCGGCGCACCGGCGGCACGGCGCGGGCGGTGTTCCACGCCGACGCCGAACCCTCCCTCGTGCCGGGCATGGGGAACTTCCTGCACCTGACGCGGGGTTTCGCCGTGCACCGCGCCGACGGCACCGAGCTGTGCACCCTCGTCGACGACATCACGATCCGCGAGGGGCTGGACCGCACCGCCGGGCCGCGGCCGGGGTGGTTCCGGGTGCTGTCCGACGACGCCCGGCTGCTGCGGCTGGTGGAGAACCTCGCCGACCCGGCGGCGGGGCCCGACACCGTCCTGGACCCGGTGGCCGCGGCCTTCGGCGTTGCGGTGCAGCGCATCGGGCCCGTGCGGCGCCTCGACGACAGCGGCGGTGCCACCGTGGCGCTCGTCGCCCCGCTGCCCGGGGAGCGCGAACGCCCCTGCGAGGTCGTCACCCCGCCGCTGGTGCGCGACCACCTCGCCGCGCTGGAGGAGCTGCTGGCCCCGGCCCGGGAGCTGGGTTTCACCGTGCCCGTCGAGGCGGCCGTCCACCTGCACCTGGACGGCGCGCCCTTCCGCGACGGCGCGGCCTTCCGCAACCTCGTGCGGCTGTTCGGGCGCTGGCGCGGCCCCCTGCGGCGGGTGCTCGGCACGAACCCGGCGTGCCGGCGGTTGCGGCCGCTGCCCGCCGACCTCCTCGCCCTCGTCGAGGACCCCGGGCTGCGGCGCGGCGGGTGGCCGGCGCTGCGGGCGGCGGCGGCCGGCACGGGGCTGACGAAGTTCTTCGACGTGAACCTCACCGCGCTGCTCACCGACACCCCGCGCCGGGACACCGTGGAGGTGCGGGTCCTGCCCGGGTCGCTGCACGGGGCGGAGGTGGTGCAGCGCGCGGCGGTCGTCGAAGGGCTGCTGCGCCGCTGCCGCGCCCCCGAGCCGCTGCCGGCCCCACCCGCGGCCCCGGCCGCCGCCGACGCGGCGCTCGTGGCCCTGGCCGGGGGCTGATCCCTCCCCGGGGCCGGCACGCCCATCTCCGGGTTCGGGCGCCACCAGCCCCGCACCGGCACGCCGAAACCCGGAGACGGGCGCTGCATGCGGCAGGAGCCCGGGGCCGGACGCGGCGGTCAGGACGCCGCGCGGGGCGCCGTCTCCCACTGCAGGTGCGGGGACATCGCCCCGCAGGGCACGTCGAGGGTGTGGCCGGGGTCGCGCACGTCGACGAGGTCGATGTCGTGCTCCAGCAGGCTGCTGGCCGAGCGCGGCCACAGCACCACCCACAGCCAGACGCCACCGGCCTCCCCGACGAACACCGACCGGTCCCCCGGCGCGCCGTCGACCTCCCACAGGGGTGCGCTGGCGCCGGCGGCGTGCACCTTCGCCACCGGCGGGCCGTCGAGCAGGCCGTCGCCGGGGTCCACGTCGAGGCGGCCGGCCAGGTGGGCCCCCAGCCCCGTGCCGGGCACCTCGGAGACCAGCAGCGCGTCGGCCACCGGCTGCTCGGCCGGGCTGCGCAGCGGGTTGGGGCCGCTGACGGCCATCGCGACCGCCTGGGCGCGCCCGCTGCGGCCGTCGCGGGCGCAGCGCACCCCGGTGACGAGCCAGCCGGCGGGCAGCGGCCACGGCAGCCAGACCGGGACGTCGGAGCAGGACGCGAGCCACTCCAGGTGCTCGGTGTCGGCCCGCTGGGCCGGGTGCAGGGGAACGACGTCGCCGTGCGAGGGGCACGTCCACGTGCTGCGCCAGATGGTGGGCGGCCGCACCGCAGCATCGCACCTCGGGCAGGTTCCCTGACCGCTCATGCTCCACCGTCCTACGCCGCGGGAACCCCGTCAACACCAGGGGTGACCAGCCATCGCCGTTCCCAGTGTGCACGAGGTGCGCTCGCGGCGGCGCGCCGGCGACGACCGCCGCGGGAGGGGTTCGACCCGGCGGCGCGGCGGGGCACACTGGCGGGGTGAGCGAGACGCCCCCCAGCGAGGTTCCCGGCAGCCAGGTCCCCGGCGGCGAGGACGCACCGGGCCGGTCCCCCACGGCGGAGGCACCCGCCAGCGAGTCCCTGCCGCCGGAGGACCCGAAGAGCCACCGCTCCCTGCCGCGCTCGGAGGCGTTCCGCCGCTTCATCGCCGACGGCTGGGGTCCCCGGCCGGCCGAACCCACCGCCCCCGACGCCTCGGCACCGTTCGCCGCCGCGCGGCGCGACGTGCTGGCCGGCCTGTTCCCCGGCGAGGTGCTCGTCGTCCCCGCGGGCGGGCTGTCGGTGCGCTCCAACGACACCGACTACCGCTACCGCCCGCACTCGGCCTTCGCGCACCTGACGGGGCTGGGCACCGACCGCGAGCCCGACGCCGTCCTCGTGCTGCTGCCCGGCGCCGGCGGGCACGACGCGGTGCTCTACCTGCGCCCGCAGGCCGAGCGCAGCAGCGAGGAGTTCTACGCCGACGCCCGCTACGGCGAGCTGTGGGTCGGGCCCCGCCCGGGCCTGGCGGCGGTGAGCACCACGACGGGGCTGGAGTGCCGCGACGTGTCCCGGCTGGAGGCCGACCTGGCCGGGCGGCTGGCGGAGGCGGCGACCAAGGGCCTGCGGGTGCTGCGCGAGGCCGACGCGCGCGCCACCGAGCTGGTGGACGGGCTGCGGCCGGGTGCGAGCGGGCAGGAGCGCGAGGAGGCCGACGACGAGCTCGCCACGGCCGTCTCGGAGCTGCGCCTGGTCAAGGACGCCTGGGAGGTCGAGCAGCTGCGGCTGGCGGTGGCGGCCAGCGTGCGGGGGTTCGAGGAGGTGGTGCGCCGGCTGCCCGCGGCGGTGGCCTCCCCGCGCGGCGAGCGGGTGGTCGAGGCGGCCTTCGACGGGGTGGCGCGCGTGGAGGGCAACGGCGTCGGCTACGAGACGATCTCCGCGGCCGGCGACCACGCCTGCACGCTGCACTGGATCCGCAACGACGGCCCGGTGCGCGAGGGCGATCTGCTGCTGCTGGACGCCGGCGTGGAGGTCGACTCCCTCTACACCGCCGACGTCACCCGCACGCTGCCCGTCAGCGGCACGTTCACCCCGGCGCAGCGGCAGGTGTACCAGGCGGTGCTCGACGCCGCGGACGCCGCCTTCGCCGTCGCGCGCCCCGGGGCGCGCTTCCGGGACGTGCACGAGGCCGCGATGCGGGTGGTCGCCGAGCGCCTGGCCTCCTGGGGGCTGCTGCCGGTGGGCGCGGAGGACTCCCTGGCCCCGGAGGGGCAGTACCACCGCCGCTGGATGGCCCACGGCACGAGCCACCACCTGGGCCTGGACGTCCACGACTGCGCGCGGGCGCGGCGGGAGATGTACCTGGACGCCGAGCTGCGCCCGGGGATGGTGTTCACCATCGAGCCGGGTCTGTACGTCAAGTCCGACGACCTGCTGGCGCCGCCGGAGCTGCGGGGCATCGGGGTGCGCATCGAGGACGACGTCCTCGTGACCGCCGACGGCTGCGAGAACCTCACCGCCGCGCTGCCGCGCCGCCCCGACGACGTGGAGCGCTGGATGGCCCGGCTGCGCGCGCCCGGGGCCTGACCGGGGCTCGACCGGGGCGCGGCCGGCCGGGGCGCGACGCCCCGGCCTCAGCCCTCCCGGCCGCCCTCGCGGGCGCGGCGCTCCTGCTCCTCGCGCTCGCGCCGCTCCCGGCGCTGCTTCTCGATCTGCTCGGAGTACGTCGGCCCGGTGGGCGCGGGGGCGGGCTGCTGCTCGCCCGGCGCCGCCGGCTGCCCGTGC
>NZ_BAABIL010000309.1:0-3315 GCF_039542765.1 Kineococcus glutinatus | reverse complement strand
GACGTGACCGTGGTGATGCCGGTGAAGGACCGCGCCCACCTCATCACGCGCTCCCTCGACAGCATCGCCGCCCAGACCCTGCGCCCGCGCGAGGTGGTCGTCGTCGACGACGGCTCCACCGACGGCACGGCGGACGTCGCCAGGCGCCACGGCGCCACGGTGATCGAGCTGCCCGCCAACGAGGGCATCGGCCCGGCGCGCAACCACGGGATCCGGGCCGCGGGCACCACGTGGATCGCGTTCTGCGACTCCGACGACGAGTGGCGCCCCGACCACCTGCAGCGGCTGGTGCAGCGGGCGGGGCGGCACGTGCTCGTCGCGGCGCCGGCGGAGTCGACGCGGGGCCGGGTCCTGGGCAACCCCCTGCCGCACCCGGTGCCGCTGACCCCGCTGAGCCTGCTGAGCCCCGGCGACCTCGTCGTCACCTCCGGGGTGCTGGCCCGGCGCGCCGCCCTGGTGGAGGCGGGCCTGTTCGAACCCCTGCCCCGCGCGGAGGACCTGGACATGTGGGTGCGGTTGCTGGAACGGGGTTCGGGTGTGGCGCTCAGCGGACCCTCGGTGACCTACCACGAGCACGCCGAGCAGTCGATCCACGACCGCGACCTCATGCGTCGCTGCGTGGAGGACGTCATCGCCCGCGCCCACGGCAGCGTCCTGCCCGCCCACCGCGACGTGGACCGGGCGATGAGCAAGCTGCGGTGGGACGACCTGCGCGCCGCCCAGCGCGACCGCGACCTGGCGGGGCTCGCCCGGCACGGGGGGTGGCTGGCCGCCAGGCCCCACACCTGGCCCACCCTCCTGCAGGTCATGCGGTTGCGCCGGGCGGCGCGGGCCGGCGGGCCGCTGGCGACCACCGGGTGAGCGGCCCGGTCAGCGGGGGGCGTTGGCCGGCTTGCCCCAGTCCTTGGGCAGGGCCTGCAGCCGGTCCCAGGGGAAACCCTTCATGACGGCGTAGTCGGGCGTGCCCCCCGTCAGCTTCTTCCACGGGTCCACGCCGGTGGCCTGGATCGCGGCCCCGGGGGCCTCGGCGACCACGGCCACGGCGCCGGAGCGGTCCGTCACGATGAAGCCGTACTTCTGGGCGGCGCGGGCGACCATCTTGGCGATGGGGTGCAGCGGCAGGGACTCCACGTCCAGCGCCGGGTCCAGGCGCAGGCGCGTCCCCTCGGGCACGGCGTCGGCGGTCTTGCCGTTGCCGTCGCTGCGCTGGGCGGGCCAGCTGAAGTTGTTCCACTGCGCGGCCTCGAGCAGCTGCAGCTGCATGGCGTGGTCGATGCTGCCGGACTGCACGTCCTTGATGCCGATGACCCCGCCGGCCAGCGCCAGGCCGCTGGCGCTGACCCCGAAACCACCGAGGAAGTACCCGGGGTTGGTGGAGACCCGGTCGATGCGACCGCCCCAGCAGGCGCGCCAGCGGCCGTCGACCTTCTCGGCGATCCACAGCTCCCACAGCTGGTCCGTCTCGGGGGAGTAGATGGTGATCTGCTTGTCGGTGCCCGCGGCCGGGATGGCGTTCGCCGGGATCGGGACCTGCGAGAACTGCCCGCCGGGGCCGAGCAGGCCGGTGGGCGTCCAGTTCCACTTGAAGCAGTTGTTCCACTGCACGTCGACCTTGGGGGTGTTCGCGGGGACGGTGTAGACGCTGGTCCCGTACTGGTGCGCGTTGAACGCGGCGACGCCCCCGTAGTGGTCGGCGACCTGCTTGGCGACGTTGGCGACCATGGCCGCGGAGTTCGCGTGCAGCGGGGCGGTGCGGACGTCCTGGCGCCAGACGCTCGCCGGCCCGAACATGGTGCCGCGCGGGTTCAGCACGGACAGCGCGCCGGTGTTCGCCGGCGGGGTGGCGTGGGCGCGCGATCCCCGGCTGACCAGGGGGGAGCGTCCGGTCGCGGCGTCCGCCTCCTCGACCCCGGCGGCGGTGACGGCGGTGAGGGCGGCGACCGCCGTCAGGGCCGCGAACAGGCGACGGGTTCCGAACATCTGCGACGCTCCTCGTCCTCGGTGGGGCGCCGCATCCGTGCGGCACCGTCGTGCTTCGTGCGTGTCTTCGTGCGTGTCTTCGTGCGTGTCTTCGTGCGTGGTGCTGACACCGAGGACTTCGGCGCGGGTCACGGGTGGGCTGAAGGCGGCTGCGCCGCGCGGGGGGCGCGACCACCCGATCGGCGCGGCGGTGCTGACGCTGCGTCGTGAACCGACCCCTGCGGCCCACGCCCTGGTCCTCCCGATGCCGCAGCACGTAACATCACCGGCACGTGACGGTGCGTGATCGCTCACCCGTTCGGAGCCAGCCGATCGCCGCACTCCGCGCCGGCGCCGGCACCGGGTGTGCGCGAGGACGGGGGGACGACCTGGACGACGTGGAGGAGCTCGTCGCACAGCGGCGGGGCGGGCAGCAGCGCGGCGACGCCCGCGCACGGCGGCCCGGGTGGGTCCTGGCCGCGGTGGGGGCGCTCGTCGCGGTCGTGCTGGGGGTCCTCCTGCTGCGCCAGGACGACGGGCGGGACGGTGGGCCCCCCGCCGGGGAGGGGCCGCAGGGCGGGCCGGCCGCGCAGGCCGCCCCCGTGGCGCCGGACTACCCCTTCGGGCCCACCAGCGTGTGGCGGGCGGACATCACCGACGCCCCCGTGGCCGCCGACTCCGCCGAGAAGGTCGCCGGGTTGCTCGCGCAGATCGAGCCGAACTACGGCGGGGTGGCGGCCTTCAACGTCGACCGGTTCACCGCGAGCTGGTACACCGTCGGGCCCGAGCAGCCCCCCGTCGACGTCGCCTGGCACGACTGCCAGCGCCGTGGGTGGGTCCCGCCGGGCCTGCTGGGCCCCGGCGGGCAGTTCACCGGGGTCCCGATCCCCGCGGACGCCGAACCCTCACCGGGCAGCGACGGGCAGCTGACGATCTACTCCCCGTCGCAGGACCGCCTGTGGGAGTTCTGGCAGGCGCGGCGGACCGCGGACGGCTGGAGCGCGTGCTGGGGCGGCCGCATCGACGGCGCCTCGCGCAGCCCCGGCTACTTCTCCGGCGGTTTCGGGGCCAGCGCGAGCGGCCTGGCGATGTCCGCGGGAACGGTCTGGGTGGACGACGCCCGCCGCGGCGAGATCAACCACGCCCTCGGGCTGGCCATCATCTACCCCGCGAAGTGGCCGCTCACCAGCTGGCCGGCGCAGCGCACCGACGGGGGCAACCCCGACCCGCACGCCATCCCCGAGGGCACGCGGCTGCGGCTGGACCCCACCCTGGACGTGGACCGGCTGCAGCTGACCCCGGTGGCCCGCATGGTGGCGCGCGCGGCCCAGCGGTACGGCTTCATCGTCACCGACA
>NZ_BAABIL010000308.1:0-3948 GCF_039542765.1 Kineococcus glutinatus | reverse complement strand
TCCGCGGGCGGGCGGGCCGCGGCGGCGTCGGCGGCTGCGGGGTCTCCCGCGGTGGCTGCGGCCCGGACCCCTCGGCTCCCGCTGGCACCGCTCCCCCGCTCCTCGTGGCCCGTCCCGGTCCCCGTCCCGACGCCCGTCCCCGCACCGGCGGGGGCGGGCGCTGCGGACGGCGATCGGCCGTGCGGGACACTAGCGCGACCGCGAGGCACGGCCCTCGCCCGGACGGCACGGCGGCACGGGGTCGCCGAGGAGGAGTGAGCGTGACCAAGCCCATGGAGTTCGACGTCACCATCGAGATCCCCAAGGGTCAGCGCAACAAGTACGAGGTCGACCACGAGACCGGGCGCATCCGCCTGGACCGCATGCTGTTCACCTCGACGCGCTACCCCGCCGACTACGGCTTCATCGAGGACACGCTGGGCGAGGACGGCGACCCCCTGGACGCGCTGGTCATCCTCGAGGAGCCCACGTTCCCCGGCTGCCTCATCCGCTGCCGCGCGATCGGCATGTTCCACATGCGCGACGAGGCCGGCGGCGACGACAAGGTGCTCTGCGTGCCCAGCGGCGACCCGCGGGTGGCGAAGATCCAGGACCTCAGCGACATCAGCGACTTCGACCGCCTGGAGATCCAGCACTTCTTCGAGACCTACAAGGACCTCGAGCCGGGCAAGTCGGTGGAGGGCGCGCACTGGGTGGGCCGCGCCGAGGCCGAGGCCGAGATCGTCAACTCCCGCGAGCGCGTCAAGCAGCACGGGCACTGACCCGCGGGCGCGACGCCCCCCGTCCGCGCCCGGTGGCCGGCTCCCGCTCGGGACCGGCCCCCGGGCGCGGACGGGTTAGGCTCGCGCGGGCCCTCGCCGGACGGGTGCGGGCGCGTCCCGCGCCGGGGCGGGAGGGGAGACGGGTGTGACGCAGCGCGAGCAGTCGGGCCGCATGCAGATCGGCGAGGTGTCCGAGCGGCTGGGCCTCAGCCTGCGCACGATCCGCTACTACGACGAGATGGGCCTGGTCACGCCCTCGGCCCGGACGCCCGGCGGTTTCCGCCTCTACACCGAGCTGGACCTGTACCGGCTGTTCGTCATCAAGCGGATGAAGCCGCTCGACTTCAGCCTGGAGGAGATGCGCGAGCTGCTCACGACGCTCGACGCCCTCGACGGCCGGGTGGCCACGGACACCCCGCGCGAGGAGCTCATGGAGCGCCTGGACGCCTTCCGCGAGGCCGCCGACCAGCGGGTGGAGAAGCTGCGCGAGCGGCTGATGATGGCCGAGGAGTTCGCGCAGCGGCTGCGCACGGAGTCCGCCATGCGCGAGCAGGGGCTGCTGCCCGAGGCCGACGAGCGGGCGACCCGCCCCGGGACCACCGCCGAGGGCGCTCCCCGGGCCTGAGCCCGCTCAGCCGGCGAACGGCAGGACGGGCAGGCCGCGCACGCCGGGGCGGTGGGTGAAGAGGGAGCCCGCGACCGGCTCGACGTCGTCGGGCAGGTTCTCCCGCGACGTCGTGATGAACAGCTCGTCGAGGTCCGCCCCGCCGAAGGTGACCGCCGTGACCTGCGAGGCCCCGGGGACCTCCACGACGCCGTCGAGCACACCCGCCGGGGTGTAGCGGCGGACCGCTCCCCCGCCGAAGAGGGCGACCCAGACGCAGCCCTCGGCGTCCACGGTGAGCCCGTCGGGGTGCCCGGGCCCGTCGTCGGTGACCTGCACGAAGGGGCGCCGGCCGGTGAGCCCGGTGGCGCTGTCGTGGTCGAGGACGTCGATGCGCCCGGTGGGGGTGTCGACGTAGTACGCGCGGGAGCCGTCGGGGCTGAACCCGAGGCCGTTGGAGATCGTCACCCCGCCCCAGGCGACGGTCGTGGTGCCGTCGGGGTCGAGGCGGTACACGGAGCCGCGGCCGTCCCCGCGGCCGCCGTCCTGGTCGTAGGCCATCGAGCCGCAGTAGAAGCGCCCCTCGGGGTCGCAGCCGCCCTCGTTCATCCGGATGCCGGCGTCGGCGCCCCACAGCTCCGGCAGCGTGCGCAGGGTGCCGTCCGCCTCCTGCAGCGCGAAGCCGCGCTCGACGGCGATGACCGCGCCACCGCCGGCGCGGGGGCGCACGACCGCCGCCACGTCCCCCACGTGCGTGCGGCCCACGGTGCCGTCGGCGCCGAGGGAGAGGACGTCGCCGGCGAGCATGTCCACCCAGCGCAGCCCGCCCCACCGCGGCGACCAGCAGGGCCCCTCCGCGTGGTGGGCGACCGGGTCCGTGAGCTGCTGAGCCGTCGACACGGGGCACACCCTAGGGGGCGCTGCCGCGGCGGGCGCAGCCCCCTCGCGGGTCCCGTGACGTGCGCGCCCGGGTGACGGACACCACACTCGACGACCAAGGAGTGCCCCGACCCCGGAGGAGGACCTCGTGAGCGCAGCCGCCCGTCCCGCCGACGCCGCCGCGCCGGCGAAGAAGGACCGCACGCACGTCCTCTACATCAGCGTCCTCGTCGCGGTGGGCCTGGGCATCGTCCTCGGGCTCGTCGTGCCGGACTTCGCGACGCAGCTGGCCCCGCTCGGCGAGGGTTTCGTGGCGCTGGTGAAGATGATGATCGCGCCGATCATCTTCTGCACGATCGTGCTGGGCATCGGCTCGGTGCGGAAGGCGGCGCAGGTGGGCCGCGTCGGCGGCATCGCGCTCGTCTACTTCCTCGTCATGTCGGGTCTCGCGCTCGTCATCGGCCTGGTCGTCGGCAACGTCGTGCCGACGGTCGAGCTCGCCCTCACCGACGAGATCCGGGGCGAGGGCGCCGAGCGGGCCGGGGAGGCGTCCTCGACGTCGGGCTTCCTGCTGGGGATCATCCCGACGACGCTGGTGTCGGCGCTCACCGAGGGCGAGGTGCTGCAGGCGCTGTTCGTGGCGCTGCTGGTGGGCTTCGCGATCCAGGCGCTGGGCGAGAAGGGCGAGGGCCCGCTGCAGGCGATCGCCGGGGCGCAGCGCGTGATCTTCAAGGTGCTGGCGATGATCATGTGGGCGGCACCGGTGGGCGCGTTCGGCGCGATCGCGGGCGTCGTCGGCCAGACGGGAGTCGACGCGCTGGTGAGCCTGGCGTGGCTGATGGGCGGCTTCTACGTCACCTGCGTCGTCTTCATCGTCGGTGTGCTCGGGACGCTGCTCAAGGTGGTGACCGGTCTGTCGATCTTCAAGCTGCTGCGCTACCTGGCGCGGGAGCTGCTGCTCATCGTCGGCACGTCGTCGTCGGAGACCGCGCTGCCCCGCCTCATCGCGAAGATGGAGCACGCCGGGGTCACCCGGCCCACCGTCGGCATCGTCGTGCCGACCGGCTACTCCTTCAACCTCGACGGCACCGCGATCTACCTGACGATGGCGTCGCTGTTCATCGCCAACGCCCTCGGCGACCCGCTGTCGGTCGGGGAGCAGATCTCGCTGCTGGTGTTCATGGTCATCGCCTCCAAGGGCGCGGCGGGGGTCACCGGGGCCGGTCTGGCGACGCTGGCGGGCGGGTTGTCCTCCCACCGGCCGGAGCTGCTCGAGGGCGTCGGGCTCGTCGTGGGCGTCGACCGCTTCATGTCCGAGGCCCGCGCGCTGACGAACTTCACGGGCAACGCGGTGGCCACCCTCGTCATCGGGTCCTGGACCCAGCAGCTGGACACCGACCGGGTGCGCCGCGTGCTGGACAAGGAGCTGCCCTTCGACGAGAGCACCATGAGCAGCAGCGACCCGCACGAGGCCGCGGACCGCCCGGACCAGATCGACCTGGAGAAGGCCGCGGCGAGCCCCGCCGCCGCGCCCGGCCACCGCTGACGCGGACGGCACCGCACCGCAGGACCAGCGGCGGGTGAACGCTCGGGAACACCCCTGGCCCCCGGGACCCGGCGCACGCCACGCTGGCGCCGTGCGCTGGCTTCGCGGGGTGCTGGGCGGGTGCGTCGTCGTGGGCGGCGCGTGGTCGTGGGCGCTGG
>NZ_BAABIL010000307.1:0-11907 GCF_039542765.1 Kineococcus glutinatus | reverse complement strand
ACCTCCTCCTCGTCCTTCACGATGTAACAACCGCTGACGAGCACCTCACGCGTTCCCACGCACACCTCCCGGTTCGATCACGCCAGGGCATCAGGGCCGAAACGAGAGCTGCTCCCGGGACCATGGGGTCCCGGGAGCAGATCAGAGCGCCCGGTCGTAGTAGACGGGCGGCGGCGCAGCCGCCTCGAGCTTGGTCACCATCCGCCGCTGCGCCCGCAGCTGCGCCAGCGCCTCGGCCAGCCGCTCGCGGACGTCCAACTGCCGCTGCAGCAGCCGCCGGGCCCGGTCGGCGAACTCCATCGGCACCGGACCGGTCAAGCTGGGGGCCACCCAGTCCTCCAGCACGATGACCGGTGGCTCGCCGGGAGCGTTGCCGTGCAGGTGGGCCAGCAGCTCCTCGGCGGCGTCGACGTCCACCTCGACCGCCGCCAGCGCGTCGTTCCACGCGTCGCGCCAGCTCTGCTCCCCCTGGACCCGCAGCTGCCCGGAGCTCGTCGCCATCACCGCCCGGTGGTGGGGGTCGGGTTGGTGTTCAGCACCTCCAGCGCCGCCTGCCGCCACGCGTCGGCGAGGGGCTCGACCGTCTCGGTGCGGCAGAAGAGCACCCGCGCGGCGTCGGCGGTGACGTTGGCGGTGACGAGCTCCTGCAGCAGCCAGGTGTAGAGCGAGGACAGCCCCGGGCCGCCCTCCCACTTGTCCACGTCGAGGCTGGCGAGCAGCTCGCGGACGATGTCCTGGGCGTGCACGAGGTTGGTGTGCGCGGTACCGCGGTCGCCGGCGCCCAGGGCCTCCTCGGCGCGCTTGAGGTCCAGGACGAGGCGGTCGTACAGCATGACGACGAGCGCGGCCGGGCTGGCGGTCTCGAGGCTGTTCGAGAGGTAGCGGTTGGCCTTGGGCGTCCGGCCGTAGGTCATCGCGGTCATGCGGTCCTCCTGGCGAGTACGGGTACTGCTGCATCCATCGGCAGTTCGGCGGCCAGTCGTAGCGATCGGCGGTGGTCCCTGCGTGGAATCTACGCCAGCGACGAGCCCACCGGTGGCCCCGGAACGCGCACGGGGCCGGTCCCCCGCGGGTGCGGTGGACCGGCCCCGTGCGCCGCGCGCCTCAGCCGAGCGAGGCGAGCTGGCCGGACAGCCAGGTGGACTGGGTCTTCAGCTTGCTCAGCGAGGACTCCAGCGAGGCGTAGTACTTCTGGTAGTACGACTTCTTCGCAGCGAGCCGGGTGTCCCAGTCGCTGACGCGGTCCTGCAGGCCCTCGATCGAGGTCTGCTGCGAGGAGATCGCGGTGGTCAGCGTCCCCGTGAACGGCTTGGTCGCCTCCTTGACCACGGTCTGCAGGCGCTCCACGATGCCCTTGGCCGTCGACTTGGAGTCGACGGAGGTCGGCGAGACGAGCGTCTGCAGCGCGGTCGGGTCCTTGGCCAGCGCCGTGAGGAACTTCGTCTTGTCGAGGGTGAGCGTGCTGCCGTCCTTGCTGGACTCCAGACCGAAGGCGGCCGCGGAGCTGCCGTCGCCGAGCGCGCCGGCCATCACCTCCTTGACCTGCGAGCGCAGCGACCGCAGCAGGCCGTCGCCCCGCAGCGGCCCGCCACCGGTCACCTTGCCGTCGGTGCCCAGGGTGCCCGACTTGGTCTGGTTCTGGATCTCGGTGAGCACGGCGTTCGCGGCCGTCACGAGGGACTGCATGGCGGTGGCCACCGCCTCGGGGTCCCTGGTGGCCGAGACCGTCACGGGCTTGGAGCCGTCGTTCGGCGTGGTGGCGGCGACGTTGACCGTGACCCCGGGCATCAGGTCGGCGAAGGTGTTCGTCGCCGAGCTCACGGTGAGGTCCGACGCGTTGCCCTTGATCGTGATCTGGGCGTCCTGCGCGGTGGAGACGGTGGTGAACTTGGCGGCCAGGTTCGCGAAGGCACCGTCGGTGTTCGCGTCGTAGGTGCTGCCCGCTGCCTTGCCCGTCTTCGGGATGAAGTTGAAGTCGCCCTTGCCGGGGACGCCGGGCGCCGAGGACCCACCCGTCGTCGTGGAGGTGATCTGCAGGCGGTACTTGTCGTCGCCGACCCGGACGGCCACCGCGGTGATGCCGAGGTTGCTCGCCTTGTTGATCGCGCTGACGATGTCGTTGAGCGATCCCGTGCTGGGGCTCACCGTGCCGACGATCTTGCCGTCCTTGACGACGTCCAGCGGGAAGCCGAGGTCGAGGTCGGTGGCGGCGTTGGGGTCGGTGAGGGAGCGTCCCGCGGTGCTGGTGTCCACCACGGAGCGCCCGGCGGCGAGCTGGGCGACGTCGAACCTGACGGTGCCGGCGGGCGCGGTCGCCACGGCGGACACGGTCACCGCGTCGCTGGAGGCCTTCGTTGTGGTGGGAGACCACCCGGTGGCCTTGCCGAGGGCGTCGGCCGCCGTCTGCAGGGCCGCGAGCTTGGTGTTGACGGACTGCAGCGCCGTCACCTTCTGCTGGGCCGTCGTGATGTTGCTCTTCAGCCGCGTCTGTGGCGCGGCGTCCACCTGCAGGAGCGAGGTGATGATGCTGGTGGTGTCGAGGCCACTGGCGAGTCCGTCGACGGAGGCCATTTCTCCCCCTTCCCTTCCATGGGTGCTCGGGTCGGTACGTGGTCACATCCGTGCACGACCACATCGGTGCGCGGTCGGCACGCGGGGTGCGCGGGCGCGCGCGAGGGCGGGGACCACCGGGGTTCGTCGGTGGCCCCCGCCCTCGGATCGGCCGGCGTCGTCAGCCGACCCGCGTCGCCGCTCGTCAGCCGCGCAGGAGCGAGAGGACGTTCTGCGAGGCGGAGTTGGCCTGCGCGAGCATGCTCGTGCCGGCCTGCGAGAGGATCTGGCTGCGGCTGAACTTCGTCATCTCCGCAGCCATGTCGGTGTCCCTGATCGCGGACTGCGAGGCGCTCAGGTTCTCGATGGACACGTTGAGGTTGTTGATGACGTGCTGGAAGCGGTTCTGCATCGCGCCCAGCTTGCCGCGCTCGGCCGAGACCTTGGTGATCGCGTCGTTGATCGCGGTGATGGCCGCGGACGCGTCGGTCATGGTGGTGAGGCTGTTGGAGCTGATGTCCTTGCCGGCCACGTCCGACGCCTTGAGGGAGACGGCGTTGACGGTGATGACCTCACCGGCGTTGGCACCCACCTGGAACGTCGCCGGGCCGGTGCCGTTGAACATGCTCACGCCACCGAACTTCGTCTGCGAGCCGATCTCGGTGATCTGCGTGCGCAGCGCCTTGAACTCCTCGTTCGCGGCGGAGCGCGCCTCGGTGTCCGCCGTGACGTTGGACGCCTGGACGGCCAGGTCGCGCATGCGGGTCAGCATGTCGCTGACGGTGCTCAGGGCGCCGTCGGTGATCTGGACGAAGTTGACGCCGTCCTGGCTGTTGCGGGCGGCGGTGGTCAGACCACCGATCTGCGCGCGCAGCCCCTCGGAGACGACGAGGCCGGCCGCGTCGTCGGCGGCCTTGTTGATCCGCAGACCCGAGGACAGCTTCTCCAGCGAGGAGTTCAGGTCCAGGTCGGTGCGCTGCAGGTTGCGGTACGCGTTGGCGGCCGCGGTGTTGGTGTTGATGCGAAGACCCATGGTTCTCGTTCCTCCGTGACGTGGGGTCTGGCCGGCAGTCCGAGCGGCCCTTCCGTGGACCAGCCGATGTGGTGTTCATCGGCTCGCAGTGCCCGGACTTGAGCGGGTGCGCCTGTGGCGAACGGGTGGTGCTCCGGGGACGTGCACCGAGGGGGCACCAGCGCTCCCTCCCGCCACCGACCGGGTCGGTGGGCTCGTGCGCGTCCCGGGGCACCACGGATCGCCGCAGCGCGTTCCTGCCCTCCTAGTCAAGCACGGAGCGTTGCCCCTTGTCGCGCTCAGCGACCACCGAGGGCCTGATTCACCCGACCGGCTCAGGCGCTGCGGAAGATCCGGTTCGGCGTGCCGATCGCGCCGATGGCGGACATCGTCAGCCGGGCGCGGAAGTCCGCCTGGGCCCCCACCGCGGCGAAGTACGCCTCCTTGCGCTGCACCGCGGCGGCGGAGCCGCGCTGCGGGCCCACCAGCTCCGGCGACAGGTGCGTGTTCATGCCGTCGCGCAGCAGCACGAGCGCCTCGGCGCGCAGCTGGGAGATCCGCGACTCCGTCACGCCCAGCTCCGCGGCGAGCTCGGCCATCGGCCGCTCCTGCAGGAAGTAGCCCTCGACGACGGCGCGCAGCCGGTCGGGGAGCGCGGCGACGGCCGAGCGCAGGTAACCCAGCTGCTCGCGGTGCAGCAGCTCCGCCTCCGGACCGGGCGAGTGGGTCGGCAGGTGGTCGTCGAGGGACGCCCCGTCCGCGGTGAAGCCCTGCATGCTCAGCACGATGGAGCGCTGCGCCTCGTCGCGGGTCTCGTGCAGCTCGCGCGTGGTCACCCCGAGCGCCGCCGCCGTCTCCTCGGCCGCAGGACGCCGGCCGAGCTGGGCGGTGAGGGCGTCCTCGGTGTCCGCGAGCCGGCGGGTGCGGGCGCGCGCCCCCCGGGAGGCCCAGTCCTGCCCGCGCAGCTCGTCGAGCAGCGCGCCGCGGATGCGGGTGTTCGCGTAGCGGTTGAACGGCACGCCGGTCGCCGGGTCGTAGCCGCGCGAGGCCTGCACCAGCGCCACGAGGCCGGCCGAGGCCAGGTCGTCACGGCTCACGTGTGCGGGGAGCCTGCCGATGAACTCGGAGGTGATGTAGCCGACGAGCGGCAGGTGCTGCTCGACGAGAGCCGCGCGCTCGGCGTCCGTGAGCTGGACGGCCGGAGCGACGGGGGCGGTGGCGGCGGGAGCGTTCACGCCCTGTGTCTCGGCAGGACCCCCCGCCGACCTTGAGCACCCACCTGGCCCAGAGCCCGCTGCTCCCCGCGGGTGAGCGGTGGCGGGCGCTCAGCTCCCCGGGCCGGCTGCCGATGGGAGCGCGACGACACGCACGCAGCCTCGACGACAGGGAAGGACACGCATGGGACTCGCCGAGGTCTCCGGCATCCTCTGGAAGGAGCGGGAGCTGCTGGAGCTGCTCCTGTTCAAGCTGGAGGAGGAACAGCTCGTGCTCGCCAGCGGCCGCACCCGCTGGCTGGCGCACGCCACCCGCGAGGTGGAGTTCGTGCTCGAGCAGATCCGGACCACCGAGATCCTGCGCGCCGCCGAGGTCGACGCCGTCGCCGCCGAGCTCGGCCTGGGCACCGCCCCCAGCCTCAACGTCATGGCCGAGGCGTGCCCCGAGCCGTGGAACGAGCTGTTCCGCAGCCACCGCGAGGCGTTCCTGACGCTGACCACGGAGATCCAGAACCTCGCCGAAGCCAACCGCGACCTGCTGACCTCCGGCGCCCGCGCCGTGCGGGAGACGCTGCTGGGCCTCGACAAGACGCTCGACACGTACACCGCGCGAGGGCGCAACAAGCTCGCCAGCACCGGCGGCTCGCGCGCCCACTTCGTCGACGAAGCCCTCTGAGATCAGCCCCCGCACGAGACAGGACACGGACATGAGCACCTTCTCCGCCATCAACCTGAGCTCCCGCGCGCTGGCAGCCGCCCAGCGCGGCCTGGAGGTCTCCGGGCAGAACATCGCCAACGCCAACACCGAGGGCTACACCCGCCAGCGGGTGGAGCAGACCTCCAGCGTCGTCCCCTCCACCGGGCAGTGGTCCCAGCGGAACGTGACCGGCGACGGCGTGGAGATCACGGGCATCGCCCGGATCAACGACGCCCTCGCCGACGCCGCCGTGCGCTCCGACGCCGCCACCGCCGCCGAGCAGCAGGCCACCAGCCGGGTGTGGACGGACGTCGAGGCCAACCTCGGCGACCTCGGGACCTCGGGGCTGTCCGCGCAGCTGACCGACATGCACAAGGCGTGGGGCGACCTCGTCAGCGCCACCGACGACACCGCCACCGCCACCGCCCGCAGCACCGTCATCGCCCGCAGCCAGGCCGTCGCGAGCACCGTCAACAGCCTCGACGCGGACCTGCGCGCGCAGTGGAAGGGCCTGGTGGACCAGGCCGGCACCGTCGTCGAGGAGGCGAACACCGTCGCCACCCGCGTCGCCGGCCTCAACAAGAGCATCATGGAGGCCGCCTCGACCGGCGCCTCCGCCAACGAGCTGATCGACCAGCGCGACGCCGCCCTCACCCGGCTGGCGGAGCTGACCGGCGCCCGCGTCGTCAACCGCGACCACGGTGGCGTGGACGTCTACGTCGGCAACGCCGCGATCGTCACCGGCACCACCGCGCAGTCCCTCACCGTCACCACCACCCCGACGTTCGACGAGGCCAAGGCCGGCACCAAGTCGCTGACGTTCGCCGTCGACGGCGTCCCGGCCCTGCCGGTGGCGGGCACCCTCAAGGCCACCACGGACGCCGTCAACACCACGGTCCCGGGCATCTCCAAGGACCTCGACGCGATCGCCACGAAGATCGGCGCGCAGGTCAACGCCCTCTACAACCCCGGCGGCAGCGGTACCGACTTCTTCACCGTCCCCACCTCGGACGCCGCCGCCGGCCTGCGCGTGAACGCGGCCGTGACGCCGTCGAACTTCACCGACAGCACCGCCGGCACGGTGGACCGCTCGGTCGCCAGGGCGATCAGCGAGCTGCCCTCGGCCTCGACCAGCGCCTCGGCCGCGTGGCGGGGCACCGTGGTGGACATCGCCACCAAGGCGCAGGCCGCCGACGTCCGCGCCGAGCTCTCCGCCCAGGCGGCGGCCAGCTCCACCGCGGCGCGCGAGTCGATCTCCGGCGTGAACATCGACGAGGAGATGACCAGCCTCGTCGCCTACCAGCACGCCTACGCCGCGGCCGCCCGCGTCCTGACGACCATCGACCAGGCGCTGGACACCCTCATCAACCGCACCGGCCTCGTCGGCCGCTGATCGCGGTCCTGACCGACACCCCCCACCGCCGCACCCAGGAAGGGCCCCGCCGTGCTCAGCCGCATCAGCACCCGCACCACCGCCATGACGTCGCTGGCGAACCTGCAGACGAACCAGAGCCGCAACCAGCGGCTGCAGGAGCAGATCACCAGCGGCAAGTCCATCGCCAAGGGGTCGGACAACCCCGTCGCCGCGGGCGAGGCGCTGCGCACCCGCGCCGAGATCGCCGCCACCGAGCAGCACCTGCGCAACAACGCCGACGGCCGGACGTGGCTGACGGTGCAGGAGGGTGCGCTGGACGGCGCGCTGGACGGCCTGCAGACCGCCCGCTCCCGCGCGGTCCAGGCCGCCAGCACCGGCACGCTCGACGCGAGCGCCCGCAAGGGCATCGCCGCCGAGCTGCGCGCCATCCGGGACAACCTGCTGGGGGCCGCGAACACCGAGCACCTCGGCCGCCCGGTCTTCGCCGGCGCCAAGGCCGGCGTGAGCGAGGCCTACTCCGCCACCGGCGCCTACCAGGGCGACGGCAACGCGATCTCCCGCACGGTCGCCCCGGGCGTCGACGTGCAGGTCAACGTCCCCGGCTCCACCGCCTTCGGCTCGGGCACCACCGCGAGCGCCAACACGTTCGTGGCGCTCGACGAGCTCATCGCGGCCGTCGACGCGGGCGACGCCGGCGCGATCACCGCGGGCATCGGCACGATCGACGCGGGCCTGGACCGGGTGAAGGGCGCGCTGGCCACCATCGGCGCGCGCAGCAACCAGCTGACGGCGCTGCAGGACACGACGGAGGCGCGCGCCGTCCACCTGTCGGCGACGCTGGAGGACGTCGAGGGCGTCGACATGGCCAAGGCGATGGTCGAGTTCAGCCTGCAGAACACCTCCTACCAGGCCGCGCTGGCCGCGACCGCCAAGGTCATCCAGCCGACGCTGCTGGACTTCCTGGCCTGACGACGGCGGTTTCGCCCCCGTCGCACGCCTTCCCAGGGGGATTCATCACCCTCAGGCGCACCATCCACCACATCGGTCCCGAACGCCCCACCAGCCCCGCTGGTGGGGCGTTCGGCCATTCCCACAGCGCGACGGGGAGCTATACAGTCGCTACTGTCGGTGGCGGGCAGATCGCCCCGGAACCGGTGCGACCTCGGTCCCGGTGACGATCACGGAACCCGCCGGACACGACGGACAAGTTGCGCGGAAAGGAAACTCTGACGATGACTGTAGCGACCGACGCCGCTCCAAAGATCGAGTTCCTCACCCCCATCATGGGGCTCAACGACCACACGCGCTTCGAGCTGGCGCCGCTCGACGAAGAGGGCGTGCTGTTCTCGCTGCGGTCCACGGAGGACCCGAGCCTGCGGCTGATCCTCGCCGACCCCATGCCCTTCTACCCCGACTACTCCCCCGCGATCGACCCGGACATGGCCTCGGCGCTCGAGCTCAGCTCCGAGGCGGACGGCGCCGTCCTGGCCGTCGTCAACCCGGGTTCGGGCCTGTCCGACGCCACCATCAACCTGATGGCGCCGGTCGTGCTCAACCACCGGTCCCACCGCGCTGCGCAGGCGGTCCTCAGCACCAGCGACCTGCCGCTGCGGGCGCCGCTCATCCCGAAGGCCTGAGGCCGAGCAGCAGGAACCGGCCCGGGCCGGTCCCGGAACCGGGACCGGCCCGGCGCACGTCCGGCCCGCCCCTGGCGCGCACGCGGACGACCCCCGCACCGGCAGGGCCGCCCGTGCGGGCAGCGGAGGCTGCGCCTACGGTGCTGCCCACGGCGCACCGCGCGCCGGAGCCAGCACCCGGACGCACCGCTCCCGGAGGTCATCAGTGTCCCTGGAACGCCCCGTCGCCCCCGACCCGTACGAGCTGCTCCCCCGCGTCGCCGCGTTCGAGCTGCGCAGCGACGACGTCGCCGACGGCGAGCCGATGGACGCGGCGCACTCGGCCGAGGGCGGCAGCACCTCACCCCACCTGGCGTGGTCCGGGTTCCCCGAGGGCACCCGCTCGTTCGTCGTGAACTGCTTCGACCCCGACGCCCCCACCCCCGCCGGTTTCTGGCACTGGACGGTGCTCGGCATCCCTGCCGCGGTGACCAGCCTGCCCCGCGGCGCGGGCTCGCCCGAGGGCGCCGACCTGCCGCCCGGCGCGGTGCAGCTGCGCCACGACATGGGCGCCCCGGGCTTCACCGGTGCCGCGCCCCCGGAGGGCGACCGCGCCCACCGCTACATCTTCGCCGTCCACGCCCTCGACGTGGACTCCCTCGGGCTCGACGCCTCCGCCACCCCCACGGCGGCGGCGTTCACGATGCTGACCCACACCCTGGCCCGCGCGGTGCTGCGCCCGACGTTCCAGCGGTGAGCGCACCGGCCGACCTCGCGGCGGCCGCCGCCGTCTGCGGCGACCTCGTGCTCGTCCCCGCGCTGCAGCGCACCGACCTGCTGGCCGCCCCCGTGGCCGCCGCCCTGCCCGGCTGGGCCGGGGCGGCGGCCGCCGCCGTCACCGAGATCGACGCCGCCGTCGCCGACACCGCCGCCCTCGTGGCGGCGCACGGGGTGGCGGCGGAGGCGTCGGCCAACTGCGTCGTCGTGGCCGGCAAGCGGGACGGGCAGGAACGCACCGCCGCCTGTGTGGTGCTGGCCACCACCCGCGCCGACGTCAACGGCGCGGTCAAGCGGCTCCTCGACGTGCGCAAGGCCTCGTTCCTGCCCGTGGAGCGGGCGGTGGCCGAGACGGGCATGGAGTTCGGCGGCATCACCCCCCTCGGGCTGCCCACCGGCTGGCGGGTGCTCGTCGACGCCGCCGTCGCGCGGGCCGGCTACGTGGTGATCGGCAGCGGGGTGCGCCGCTCCAAGCTCGTCGTGCGGGGCGCAGACCTCGCGGCGCTGCCCGGCGCGCAGGTCGTGCCCGGTCTCGGGCTGCCCGCCTGAGGGTCCGGTCCGGCCGGCCCGGCTGAGGGCTCAGCCCGGGCCGGCCGGCCGAGGGCCCAGCGCCCACATCGCCACCGCGCTCGCGGCGGCGACGTTGAGGCTGTCCACCCCCGCCGCCATCGGGATGCGCACCACCACGTCCGCAGCGGCCACCGCACGCCGGCTCAGCCCGTCCCCCTCGGTGCCCAGCAGCAACGCCACCCGGTCGGGGGCCTCGAACTCACCCAGCGGCACCGCGTCATCGGCCAGCGCCAGGGCCACGACCGTGAAACCGCTGCGGCGCAACAGCTCCAGGTCGCCGGGCCAGGACGCGGCGCGCGCCCACGGCAGCTGCAGCGCCGCGCCCATGCTCACCCGCACGCTGCGCCGGTACAGCGGGTCCGCGCAGCGGGGGCTGACGAGCACACCGTCGGCGCCCAGGGCCGCGGCCGAGCGGAAGACCGCCCCGACGTTGGTGTGGTCCACGACGTCCTCCAGCACCACGAGGCGGCTGGCCCCGGGCAGCAGGTCCGCGGTGGCACGCGGCCGCGGCCGGTGCACCGACGCCAGCGCCCCGCGGTGCAGGTCCACCCCCGTCAGCCGCTCGAACGCCGCGGCGGGCGCCACGAAGACGGGCACGTCGGGGTCGAGCACGTCGGCGAGCTCGGCGGCACGCTGCTCGCTGAGCAGGAACGAGCGCGGGACGTGCCCGGTGGCCAGCGCCCGGCGGATGACCTCCACCCCCTCGGCGAGGAACAGCCCCTCGGCCGGCTCCCGGCGGGCGCGCAGCTGCACGTCCTTCAGGCGCAGGTAGTCGCGCAGCCAGGGGCGGTGCTCGGCGGGCAGGGCGAGCAGGTCCCGGTCGGCGGGGTCGAGGCCCGCCAGGTCCGGCAGGGGCAGCAGCGGCACCCCGGGACGGTACCGGGCCTCAGGGGGCTGCCGCCCCCGCCCGGTGCTCGCGCGGGCTCACCCCGCGCACCCGGGTGAACGCCGCCGACAGGGCGAACCCGCTGCCGTAGCCCACCCGCCGCGCCACCTGCTCCAGGGTGCTGCCGGGCTCGCGCAGCAGGTCCGCCGCGAGGCCGAGGCGCCAGCCGGTGAGGAACGCCATGGGCGGCTCGCCCACCAGCTCGGCGAACCGGCGGGCCAGCGCCGCGCGGGACACCCCCACCTCCCCCGC
Organism: Kineococcus glutinatus; assembly: GCF_039542765.1. Lineage (NCBI taxonomy): Bacteria > Bacillati > Actinomycetota > Actinomycetes > Kineosporiales > Kineosporiaceae > Kineococcus > Kineococcus glutinatus. Next base: position 958 of record NZ_BAABIL010000307.1, on the reverse strand, counting down.
CAGCTCCGCCACCGTCCAGCGCCGCGCCGGCTCGGCCTGCAGCAGCCGCAGCGCCGGGCCCACCACCGGGTCGCCGTGCGCGCGGTACCAGCCGGGCGCGTTGCCGTCACGGGCGAACCAGGCGCGCAGCACCGCGACGAGCAGCACGTCCACCAGCCGGTCCAGCACCGCCTCCTGCCCCGGGGCGTCCCGGGTCGCCTCCGCGGCCAGGTAGCGCACCAGGGGGCCGTCCAGCTCCCCGGCGGGCACGGTGAGGCGCGCGGGCAGGGCGCGCAGCAGCCCGCGGCCCACCTCCGAGCCCACCTGGTAGGTGCCGGTCAGCAGCACGGTGCTGCCCTCGGGGCTGTTGCCCCAGGTGCGCACGTCCCACAGGGACATGCCGGGCGCCTCGCCACCGTCGACGCCGCGGCAGCGCTGGTCCTCCCCGATCACCACCTGCGGCCGGGTGCCGGGCGCGTCGGCCACCGTGTACGGCTCGGGCCCGCGCAGCACCGCCGCGTCACCCGGCCCCAGCGGCAGCGGCCCGGCGTCGTCGGGCACCAGCCAGGCGCTGCCGCGGACCACGACGACGACGGTGAGCGGCGCCCGGTCGGCCACGCGCAGCGCCCACGGCGGGTCGAGCTGGGAGCGCAGCACGAACGCACCGCGCGCCCGGGGCCCGTCCAGCAGGCCGGCCAGAGCGTCCACCCCACCACCGTAGACGCTCGCGCATGCACCAGCGAGCACCGACCATGGATCGTCTCGGGCCCGGCATCCAGGATCGGGGCATGACCCGGACCACGAGCACCACCACGCTTCCCGCGGCGCTCCCCGCCGCACCCGCCACCACCGTCGCCGTCGTCGGCGGCACCGGCAAGACCGGCCGCCGCGTGGTCGCCGGCCTGCGCGCCCGGGGCGTGCAGGCCCGCGCCGCCTCCCGCGCCGGCCGGCCGCCCTTCGACTGGGACGACCCGGCCGG
>NZ_BAABIL010000306.1:0-2622 GCF_039542765.1 Kineococcus glutinatus | reverse complement strand
CCGCCCGGGCGGGGTCACCGGGTCGGCGGGGGGAGCAGGCCCAGCTCCATCGCGGCCGTCACCGCCCGGGTGCGGTCGTCCACGCCGAGCTTGGCGAACACCCGCAGCAGGTGCGTCTTGACGGTCGCCTCGCCGATGTGCAGCTCCCGACCCACCTCGGCGTTGGTGCAGCCCCGGGCCACCGCGGCCAGCACCTGCAGCTCCCGCGGGGTCAGCGCCTCAACGGGTGGCCGGCGCATCCGCGCCACCAGCCGGGCGGCGACCCCCGGCGCCAGCACGGTCTCCCCGCGCGAGGCGGCGCGCACCGCATCGACGAGCTGCGCGCGGGGCGTGTCCTTGAGCAGGTAGCCGCTGGCCCCGGCGCTGACGGCGCGGACGATGTCGGCGTCGGTGTCGTAGGTCGTCAGCACCAGCACGCGGGTGCCCGGGTGCTCGGCCCGGATCCGCTCGGTGGCGGCGGCACCGTCGACGCCGGGCATCCGCAGGTCCATCAGCACCACGTCGGGGGCCTGCGCCGCCACCCGCACCAGGGCCTCGGCACCGTCGGCGGCGGTGCCTACGACCTCGACGTCGTCCTCCACCTCGAGCATGCCCTCCAGGCCGGCGCGCACGACGGGGTGGTCGTCGACGACGAGGACGCGGATCACGGCGCCCCCCGCCCCGCCGGCACCGTCACGGCCACCCGGGTGCCCCTGCCCGGCGCGCTGTCGACCACCGCCGCACCGCCCGCGTCCGCCACCCGCCCGAGCATGCCGGACAGGCCGTACCCGGCGGGTCGCTCCGCGCCCGCGACGGTGTCGAAGCCCACCCCGTCGTCGCTGACCTCCAGCGTCGTGGTGCCCGCCGCGGTGACCAGGCGCAGCCGCGCCGAGCGGGCCCGCGCGTGCCGCCGGACGTTGCTCAGCGCCTCCTGCGCCGCCCGCAGCAGCACGACCTCCTGCGCCCGGCCCAGCTCGGGGCGCCCGTCGACCTCCAGGTGCACGTCCACGCCCGATTCGCGGCCCACCCGCTGCGCGAGCTGTTCCAGCGCCTCGACGAGGGTGGCGTCGGCGAGGCCCACGGGGGTCATGGCCGCCACCACGGTGCGCGCCTCCGCCAGGCCGTCGCGGGCGGTCTCCTCGACGAGGTCGATGCGCTCGGCGATGCGCTCCAGCGCGCCCGGCCGGTCCGCCGCGGGGCTGCGCGCCAGGGTCGCGGCGGTCTGCGCGAGCAGGACGATGCTCGTGAAGCTCTGCGCGAGGGTGTCGTGCACCTCGCGGGCGAAGCGCTCCCGCTCGGCGGCGACCCCTGCGTCGTGGTGGGCGCGGGCCAGCTCCTCGCGGGTGGACTCCAGGGCCGCGATGAGCTCGCTGCGCTCCCGGCTCTGCTCGATGATCGAGGTGATCCACCACCCGAGGGCGAAGCTGAACAGCACGCTCACGCCGAGGCCGCCCGCCACCTCCTCCAGCGAACCGGGCCCGTACGCCGCCGCCAGCCCCGCGGTGGCGGCCACGGCCAGCAGCACCGTCCAGACGGTGCCCTCGCGCCGGTCGCGGGAGTAGAACCACGTCTGCGGGAAGGCGATGAAGAGCAGGAAGTTCAGGTCGGGGCGCACGGCCAGCAGCGCCCCCAGGCCCGCGGTGAGCACACCGAGGTAGGCGCGTCCCCGCCACGACCACTCGACCCGCGCGACCGGCACCGCCAGCACCCCGTAGCCGGCGGCCAGGCCCAGCAGGAGCAGCCAGGGGGTGGGTGAGCCGTCGCCCCGGACCACGAGGGCGGTCGCCGCGATCCCCAGCATCACGTAGAAGACGACGTGCCAGCCGATCACCGTGGTGATCCACACCGAGGAGCGGTCGGCCGGCGGGTGCGCCGGCCGACCGCCCGGGGGCCGGCCCCGTCTCACCCGGCGTCCCGGCGCGTCCAGCGGAAGGTGCGCAGGCACAGGACGAGGCCGACGACCGACCAGGCCGCGAGCACGAGCGCCGTGGTGCCCAGCTGCCAGCTCCCCGAGACCTCGGCGGCCGCGGCGGAGTCGGGCAGGAAGGCGGAGCGCATCCCCTGCGCCATCCACTTCAGCGGGAACAGCTCCGCGACCGAGCGCATCCAGCCCGGCAGCGAGGAGTAGACGAAGAACACGCCGGAGAGGAACTGCAGGACGATGACGATGGGGGCGATGACGGCGTTGGCCGAGCGCGCGCTGCGGGGCAGGGCGGACACGGCGATCCCCAGGACGGTGCCGGCGACCGTGCCCAGCACGAACACCCACCCGAAGGTGGTCCAGCGCGCCGCGTCGGGGGGCAGGTCCACGCCGAAGGCGAGGGAGGCCACGGCCAGCAGCAGGGCCACCTGCGCGACGCTGGTGACGAGCACGAGCCCGACCTTGCCCAGGACGTAGGCCACCGGCGGCATCGGCGTGCCGCGCAGCCGCTTGAGCGTGCCGTCCTCCCGCTCCCCGGCGATGGTGATCGCCAGTGACTGGAAGCTCGTCAGCACGACACCGGTGGCCACGATCCCGGCCGCGAAGTACTGGGCGAAGGACACCCCGGGGGCGACCTGCTGGTCGCCGAAGACGGCACCGAAGATGCCCATCATGATCACCGGGTAGGCGAAGACGAAGACGACGGCGTCGCGCTCGCGGGA
>NZ_BAABIL010000305.1:0-3404 GCF_039542765.1 Kineococcus glutinatus | reverse complement strand
AGCCACCGCACGTCGTGCCCACCGCCAGCGCGTCCTCGTCGGCCACCCCGTAGCGCTCCAGCCGCGGCACACCGCTGGCGAGGACCTCCAGCGCCACCTCGTGCACCGCGCCCTCCACGCACCCGCCGGAGAGGCTGCCGGCGACCTCCCCGCCGGCGGTGACGAGCATCGCGGTCCCCACGGGGCGCGGGGCGGAGCCGTCCGTCGCCACCACCGTCGCCAGCGCGCAGCCGGCGCCGGTGCTCGACCGCCGCAGCGTCTCGAGGTGTTCCCGCACCCCGGCCTCCCCTCGGGCGACGCTCCCGCCCCCCGCAGCCGCGCACGCCGCGCCGGGCCGTCGGGGGGCTGTCGCCGCGGACAGTCTCGGCCACCGCCGGAAACACGCGCCAGCGCGCGTGTTTCCGGCGGTGGCGCCCTCTGTGACGGCGGGGTTTCCCGGCGCCGGGCGGGGGCGGCCCCGTTGTGCGATCGGCCAACCCGACGCCCCCGCGGGGGCCGGATTCTGGACGCGCGGTGCACGCCGCGGCCCCCGGTCGGTGGACATGCTGGGCGCGGGCGGCGGAGGTGGTGGCCGCCGCGGTGCGGGTGGCGGAGGGAGCCGGTGGTGGAGCGGACGGACGCGGTGGGCGGGCCCGGCGCGGGCACCGGGGACGTGGCCGGGGAGGTGGCCGGGGAGGAGCTCGCCGGGCCGCGCGCCGCGGCCGGGGTCGCCGCCGTCGTCGCCCTGCCACCGCGCCGGGCCGTCGAACTCCTCCTCGGCTGCTGCGCCGCCCCCCGCTGGGCGCACCGCGTCGTCGCCCGCCGTCCCCACCGCACCCCGCAGGCGCTGCTGGCCGCGGTGGCCGAGGAGCTGCGGGCCGCGCCGGAGGCCGACGTCGACGCCGCGCTCGCCGCGCACCCCCGCATCGGGGAGCGCCCCGCCGGCGCCGACTCCCGCCGCGAGCAGGCCGGTGTCCTCACCGCCGGCGCCGACGTCCTCGCCGCCCTCGCCGAGGGCAACCGCGCCTACGAGGAGCGCTTCGGGCACGTCTACCTCGTCCGCGCCAGCGGCCGCAGCGCCGCGGAGCTGCTCGCGCTGCTGCGCGCCCGCCTCGGCAACGACCCCACCACCGAGCGCGCGGTGCTGCGCGGGGAACTCCTCGCGATCACCGTCCTGCGGTTGCGCCGCGCCCTCGACGAGCTCGCCGGGGTCGCCGCGTGACCCGGATCAGCACCCACGTCCTCGACGCCGTGAGCGGCACCCCGGCGGCCGGGCTGGCCGTCGCGCTGCGCGGGCCCGGCGGGGAGCTGATCGCCGAGGCCGTCACCGACGCCGACGGGCGGGTGGGCGCCCTCGTCGACGGCCCCCTGCCGGCGGGGGAGCACGTGCTGGGTTTCGCGACCGGCCCCTGGTTCGCCGAGCGCGGGCTCGAGGCGTTCTACCCCCGCGTCGACGTCGCCTTCACCGTCGCCGACCGGCCGCACCTGCACGTGCCGCTGCTGCTGTCCCCGTTCGCCTACTCCACCTACCGCGGGAGCTGAGCATGCCGATCACCCTCGCCGGCCACCAGTACGGCAAGGCCGAGAACCGCGTCGTGCGGATCCGCCGCGACCGCGCCCGCCACGAGATCCGCGACGTCAACGTCACCACCACCCTGCGCGGGGACTTCGCCGACGCCTACCTCACCGGCGACCAGTCGAAGGTGCTGCCGACCGACACCCAGAAGAACACCTGCTACGCCTACGCCGGGGAGAAGGGCCTGGACGCGATCGAGGACTACGGCCTGGCCCTCGCGCGGCACTTCGTCGACGACGTCGCCCCCGTCTCCGGGGCGCGCGTCGAGATCGAGGAGTACGCCTGGCAGCGCGTCGAGGTGGACGGCGCCGGCCACGACCACACCTGGGTGCGCGCCGGCGCCGAGGTGCGCACCGCGGCGGTCGTCGTCGAGGGCGAGGGCGAGCAGCAGCGCTCCTGGGTCGTCGGCGGCGTCAAGGAGCTCGTGGTGCTGAAGTCCACCGGCTCGGAGTTCTCCGGGTTCCTCGTCGACGGGTACACGACCCTGCAGCCCACCCGCGACCGGGTGATGGCGACGTCGCTGGTGGCGAACTGGCGGTTCACCGGGACGGACGTGGACTGGGACGCGACGTACACCGGCATCCGCGCGGTGCTGCTGCGGGAGTTCGCGACCGTGCACTCCCTCGCCCTGCAGCAGACGCTGTGGCACATGGGCCGCGCCGTCCTGGCGGAGTTCCCGCGCGTCGCGGAGATCCGCCTCGTGGCGCCGAACAAGCACCACCTCCCGGTGGACCTGTCGCCGTTCGGGCTGGACAACCACGGGGAGGTGTTCCACGCCGACGACCGGCCCTACGGGCTCATCCAGGCCGTCGTGGCGCGCGACGACGACCCGGGCGCCCCGCAGGCGTGGGCGTTCGGAGCGGGGCGGGCGTGAGCGCCGTGGTGCCCGCCGCGGGGTTGCCCGGTGCCGGGGGCGCGGGGTTCGCGGCCGACGCCGCGCACCTGGCGCGGGCGGTGGAGCTGGCCACCGCGAACGTCGCCGCCGGTGGCGGCCCGTTCGGCGCCGTCGTCCTCCTCGGCGGCGCGGAGGTGGGTGCGGGGCAGAACCGCGTCACCCGCGACAACGACCCCACCGCGCACGCCGAGGTCGTCGCGATCCGCGCGGCCTGCGCCGCGCTCGGCACGTTCTCCCTCGCCGGGGCGACCCTGTACTCCAGCTGCGAACCGTGCCCGATGTGCCTGACGGCGTCGCTGTGGGCGCGGGTGGCCCGGGTGGTGTACGCCGCCGACCGCCACGACGCCGCCCGCGGCGGGTTCGACGACCTCGCGTTCTACGAGATGCTGGCCTCGGACCGCTCGACGTGGTCGACGCCCGTGGAGCACCACGTCTCCGAGGCCGCCGCCCGGCCGTTCGACACGTGGCTGGCCTCGCGGACCCGCGTGGAGTACTGACGTGCGGAGTGCCGACGTGTGGGGTGCTGACGTGCCGGCGCCCTCACAGCAGCTGCAGCGCGACGTGCAGGTCCACGAGGTCGTCGAGGTCGCGGACGCTGCGGCCCAGCAGGTCCTCCAGGCGCGCCACCCGGTAGCGGACGGTGTTCTGGTGCAGGTGCAGCCGCTGCGCGGTGCGCGACCAGGAGCCGGAGCACTCCACGAACGCGCGCAGCGTGGCGAGCAGCTCGGCGTGGGCGGGGGAGCCGTCGAGCAGCGGGCCGAGGACGTCGGCGGCGAACGCCCGGCGCAGCTGCTCGGGGACCGCCCGCAGCAACCGCGCCACCGAGACCACGTCCTCGCTGGCGACGACGGCGAGGGCCTCGCCGCCCTCCCGGGCGAGCCCGCGGGCGTGCGAGGCCGCCCGCAGCGCGTCGGCCAGCGCGGGCAGCGGCGCCGGCGAGCTGGTGCCAACGCT
>NZ_BAABIL010000304.1:0-1673 GCF_039542765.1 Kineococcus glutinatus | reverse complement strand
GGCGCTCGGGCGGGCGCTCGGGCGGGCGCTCGGGCGGGCGCTCGGGCGGGCGCTTCGGCGGACGCGGGGTAGCGTTGACCCACGTGCAGCACGTCGCCCCCCCGCGCGCGCCCGACGCCGTCGCGCCGCGGGACGCCGGTGCCCGTCCCCCCTCCCGCGACGGGCACCCGCTCTCCCCCTACGTGGTCCTCGACCGGCAGGCGTGGAGCCAGCTGCGGGCCTCCACGCCGATGACGCTGACCTCCGCGGACCTCACCCGGCTGCGGGGCCTCGGCGACCGCGTCGACCTGCGCGAGGTGGAGGAGGTCTACCTGCCGCTGTCGCGGCTGCTGACCCTGTACGTCCGCGCCGTCGGGGGCCTGCACGCCGCCACCTCGACGTTCCTCGGGGAGAGCGCGGCGCGCACCCCGTTCGTCATCGGCGTCGCCGGTTCCGTCGCGGTCGGCAAGTCGACGACCGCCCGCATCCTGCGCGAGCTGCTCTCCCACTGGCCGGAGACCCCGCGCGTGGAGCTCGTGACGACCGACGGGTTCCTGCTGCCCAACGCGGAGCTGGAGCGGCGCGGCCTGATGGCCCGCAAGGGGTTCCCGGAGTCGTACGACCGCCGCGCCCTGCTGCGCTTCCTCTCCGCCGTGAAGTCCGGCGCGCCGGAGGTGCGCGCCCCGGTGTACTCGCACCTGGTCTACGACATCGTGCCCGGCGCCGAGATCGTCGTGACCCGTCCCGACGTCCTCATCGTCGAGGGCCTCAACGTGCTGCAGCCCTCGCGGGCGCGCGCCGACGGCAAGCAGGGCATGGGCGTCAGCGACTACTTCGACTTCTCCGTGTACGTCGACGCCCGCACCGAGGACGTGCGCCAGTGGTACGTCGAGCGCTTCCTGCGGTTGCGGCAGACCGCGTTCAGCCGCCCGCAGTCCTACTTCCACCGCTACGCCGCCCTCACCGACGCCGAGGCCGTCGAGCGGGCGCTCGGGATCTGGCACGACATCAACGAGCGCAACCTCGTGGAGAACGTGCTGCCCACCCGCAGCCGGGCCACCCTCGTCCTGGGCAAGGGCCCCGACCACGCGGTGCGCCGGGTGATGCTGCGCAAGCTCTGAGGCGGGCTCAGCGCTGCAGGGCCGCCAGCACGGCGTCGACGTCGGCCTCCCGGTCCTCGACCAGCTCGTCCAGGCGGAAGCCGATCGCCTCGTTCACCGCGATCATCGGTGCGTTGACGACGGCGTTCCACGTCGTCACCCGCCGCGCCCCCGGCACGTCCGCCGTGGCCAGCCGCAGCGCGGCGACCTTCAGCAGCAGGCCCAGCCGGTGCCCGCGGTGCTCGCGCACGACGAGGGTGTCCCACTGCCACAGCCGCTCCGGCTCGTCGCGGCCGTGCACGAGCTGGGTGTAGCCGACGAGCCGGCCGTCGGGGGCCTCGGCGACGGCCGTCCACCACCGCCGGCCCTGCGCGCCGAAGCGCTCCTCACCGGCGCGGACGCGGGCGGCGTCCCAGGTCTCCGGCTCCACGCTCAGCCCGCCCCGGGGCGCGTCGGTGCTCATCCGCGCCATCAGGGCCGCCACGGCCGCCTCGCCGCCGGCGGGGCACGGCCCGCGCCAGCTGCGCAGCCGGTAGCCCGCGGCGTGCGGCAGCGCGCCGGCCTCCAGGGCGTCGAGGCGGCCGGCGGGCAGGG
>NZ_BAABIL010000303.1:0-9201 GCF_039542765.1 Kineococcus glutinatus | reverse complement strand
GCGGCGGCGTCGAGGACACGCACGTCCACCCCGGCGGCCGCGAGGCGGCAGGCGAGCACGAGCCCCGTGGGGCCGGCCCCGGCGACGAGCACCGTGCAGTGGCTCATGACCTCTCCTTCATGTTAGTCACTCACAACAGTGAGAGGCTAACGCCGGATCCGGTGCCGGGGAAGGTCCGGGCGTGCGCCCTCCCGCCCTTCTCCGGGTTCGGGCGCTCCACAGGCCCTGCGCGGTCGCCCTTCTCCGGGTTCGGGCGCGTCAGGGGCGAGGCGGGGCCGCCCGAACCCGGGGAAGGACGCGTCAGGGGTGAGGCGGGGCGCCACCCCGGGGTGCCGGGTCGCGCCCGGCGGCGTGCCCGGGTGAGCATGGGCACGTGACGACGGAGCCGGCCCTGCGCGCCGCACCCGATGCCCTCGCCGCGCTGCACGACCTCGTGGCCGCCGGTGGGGTCGTCGTCCTCAGCGGCGCGGGCCTGTCCACCGACTCCGGCATCCCCGACTACCGCGGCCCCAACGGCTCGCTGCAGCGGCACACCCCCATGACGTACCAGGAGTTCACCGGCTCCGCCGACGGGCGGCTGCGCTACTGGGCGCGCAGCCACGTCGGCTGGGGCCGGTTCCGGCGCGCCGAACCCAACGCCGGGCACCGCGCCCTCGCGGCGCTGGAGACCGCCGGCCTGCTCGACGGCACCGTCACCCAGAACGTCGACGGCCTGCACACCGCCGCCGGCGCCCGCCGCGTCGTCGAGCTGCACGGCAACCTCGACCGCGTGGTGTGCCTGGCCTGCGGCGACGTCAGCGCCCGCGACGAGCTCGCCGCCCGGCTGCGGGAGGCCAACCCCGCCTTCGACGCCCGCCTCGCCGAGCTCGCCGTCGTCAACCCCGACGGCGACGCCGACCTCACCGCCGAGCAGGTCGCCGGGTTCCGGATGGTGCCCTGCCGCCGCTGCGGCGCCGACGCGCTCAAGGCCGACGTCGTCTTCTTCGGCGAGAACGTCCCGCGCGAGCGCGTCGACGACAGCTACGCGCTCGTCGAGGCGGCCCGCTGCCTGCTCGTCGTCGGCTCCTCCCTGACCGTCATGTCCGGGTACCGGTTCGTGCTGCACGCCGCCAAGCGCGGCACCCCCGTCGCGATCGTCAACCTCGGGCCCACCCGGGGCGACGGCAAGGCCGACGTGCGGGTGGACGCCCCGCTGGGCGAGGTGCTGCCCGCGCTGGCGGCGGGGCTGGCCGGGGCCTGACCCGGGGCCTGACCCGGGCGCTGAACCCGGGTGCGGTCCCTCAGCGGGACAGCCGCTGCCGCACCGTCTCCCGCTCGGCGTCGGGGAACTCCGGCACCTCCAGCAGCAGCGGCAGCAGCTCCGGGTGCCGGGTCAGCGCCTTGAACGAGGTGCTCACCGTCACCCCGTGCGCGGGCCGGTCCAGCACCTCCACCGCGTCCCCCGCCCGCACCTCGCCCGGCACGAGGACGCGCAGGTAGGCGCCGGAGACGGCGTGCTCGGTGAACCGCTTGACCCAGCGCGGCTCGCCCATCCGCACCGCGAACGTGCGGCACGGGATGCGCGGGCACGACACCTGCAGCTCCAGCCCCGACGGGAAGCGCCAGCGCTCGCCGATGACCGCGCCGTCCACGTCGAGGCCGCTCGTCGTGAGGTTCTCCCCGAACGTCCCCGGCGCCAGCTCGCGGCCCAGCAGGCCCTCCCAGGTGTCGAGGTCCTCGCGGGCGTAGGCGTAGACGGCCTGGTCGTCGCCGCCGTGGTTCTCCCGGTCGCAGATCGCGTCACCGGCCAGGCCGCTGCCGCCGGTCCCCTTGGGGCCGGGCGCGCTGACGTGCACGGGACCGTCGACGGGCAGCTTGTGGATCCCCGTGGTGCCGGTCTTCGCGTCGATCTCGCGGGGCCGGCCGACGTTGACGGTGAGGATGGTCGACACCCGGTCAGCGTAGGCCGGGGCGGGCGGATCACGGAGGGCTAGGCTGCCCGCATGGCTGGAGCCGGGCTCACGTACGTCGTCGTCGACGGCGAGAACATCGACGCGACCCTCGGTGGCTCGATCCTCGACGGCCGCCCCAGCCCCGAGCAGCGCCCGCGCTGGGACCGCGTCCTGGACTTCGCCCGCCGCCGCTGGGACCAGCCCGCCAAGGGGCTGTTCTTCCTCAACGCCTCCTCCGGCTACATGCCGCTGCCGTTCGTGCAGGCGCTGCTGGCCCTCGGGTACTCCCCGATCCCGCTGGCCGGCGCGCCCGGGGAGAAGGTCGTGGACATCGGCATCCAGCGCACGCTGGAGGCGCTGGTGGAGCGCGACGGCGACGTCATGCTGGGCAGCCACGACGGCGACTTCCTGCCGCAGGTGGAGGCGCTGCTCGGCGGTGGCCGGCGCGTGGGGATGCTGGCGTTCCGGGAGTTCGTCAACGCCGGGTACACCCCGCTGCACGAGCGCGGCCTGGAGGTGTTCGACCTCGAGGACGACGTGCGCGGGTTCAACGTCGTGCTGCCGCGCATCCGGATCATCCCGCTCGCGGACTTCGACCCGCTGCGCTACCTCTGAGGAGGGCGGGGTCGCGCCTCCCATCGCCCATCTCCGGGTTCGGGCGCCTGACCGACCCCTCGGGAGCGCCCGGACCCGGAGATGGGCGATGGGAGGGTGGCTCGGGGTCGCCCGCCCCGCGTCAGGCCGCGCGCAGGCCGGCGCCGGCCGGCAGCAGGCCGCGGCGGGTGGCCACCCGCTCGAACACCACCGTGCCCAGCGGCGGCACCGCCGCCACCAGCGCCAGCAGCACCGTCGGCCACAGCCGCCAGCGCAGCACCCGCGCCGTGAGCAGCGCCACGAGCACGTAGGCCGTGAACAGCACCCCGTGCACCATGCCCACGACGGGCACCCCGCCCTCGTGCGGCGCCTCCACGACGTACTTGAGGAACATCGCCACCAGCAGCGCCACCCAGGACACGGCCTCGGCGACGGCGACGGTGCGGAACAGGACGACGGCCGGGCGGTTCGGCACGGGGGGCACTCCTGCGGGACGGGACGGGGTGGGGTGGGCCGCTGCGGCCCGTCCCCAGTCTCACCCGCGGTGGCGGCCCGCCCCGCCGCGGGGCGGTGTTCGCTGCCTCACAGCCGCCCCGCGACGGCCCCCGCCACAGCGCCCGCGGCAGCCCCCGCGCCCGCCCCGGCCGCCTGCCGCGCCGCGTCCAGCGCGCTCACCGCGCACCCCCCCGCGGCCTGCGCCACCAGCGCCGCGAACGCCTCCGCCGCCAGCGGCCGCGCGAAGTGGAACCCCTGCGCGTACGTCACCCCCAGCTCCCGCAGCGGCGGCACCTGCGCGCCGGACGCCACCCCCTCCGCCAGCAACGTCACGCCCAGCGCCCGGCACAGCGCCGAGATGCCCTGCAGCAGCGGGACCTCCGCGCTGCCCTCGACGAGCTCCGTGAGGGACTTGTCCAGCTTCACCACCGAGATCGGGAACCGGCGCAGGTACGTCAGCGACGTGTACCCCACCCCGAAGTCGTCGAGGCTGATCGGGAACCCGGCCGCCGCCAGCGCCTCGAAGACCGACGTGCTCGCCGCGTCCGCCGGCAGCTCGTCGTGCTCGGTGATCTCCAGGTGGACGCGGTCCGGGCTCAGGCCGTGCCGCTCCACGAGGGCGCCCACCGCCCGGTGCAGGTTCGGCCGGCGCATGCTGCCGATCCCCAGGTTGAGGTGCACGTCCACCCGGGGCAGGCCCGCCGCGTCCCAGGCCGCCAGCTGCTCCACCGCCTGCGCCGCGACCTGTTCGTCGAGGCGGGCGCCCAACCCCGCCGCCTCGACCGCCGGCAGGAACGCGTCCGGGCTGACCACGCCCCAGCGCGGGTGCTTCCAGCGCACCAGCGCCTCCGCGCCGACGACCCGCGTGCCCTCCAGCGCCACGATCGGCTGGTAGAGCACGACGAGGCGGCCGACCTGCTCCGGGTCGCCGCCCTCCAGCAGCAGCCGCAGCTCCCTGCGCAGCTCGAAGTCGCCGAGCACCCGCTCGCGCAGCTCCGGGCGGTACGTCAGGGCGCGGCCCTTGCCGGCCTGCTTCGCGGCGTACATCGCGACGTCGGCGTCGAGGAGGAGGTCGTCGGGGCAGGCCCCGTGCGGCAGCCCCACCACCCCCACGCTCGCCGAGATCGCGGTGGGCACCCCGAGGCAGTCGAACGGCGGGTCGAGCGCGGCCAGCACCAGGTCACCGGCGCCCCAGCCGTCCGCCGCGTCGGCGACCACGACGAGGAACTCGTCCCCGCCGGTGCGGGCCACCACGCCGCGCGGGCCCACGGCCGCGGTCAGCCGCGCCCCCACCTCCACGAGCAGCTCGTCGCCCGCGCGGTGACCACCGACGTCGTTGACGTGCTTGAAGTCGTCGAGGTCCACCACGCATAGCTGCAGCGGCTCTCCCGCCAGCCGCCGGCGCAGCTCGTCGACGGCGCCGTCCAGCCCGCGGCGGTTGAGCAGCTCGGTGAGCGGGTCCCGCTCGGCGAGGTGCTCGGCGTGGCGCAGCGACAGCAGCGCCGTGGTGAGCCCGGCGCCGCCGAGCAGGTAGCCCGCGGGCACGACGAGGCTCTCGCCGATGCTGGGCAGCACCCCCGCCAGCCCGAGCGCCCACAGCAGCGGGGCGGTGACGTACGCCGGGGCCGCGGCGAGCAGCCGCGCGGACGCCGAGCGCAGGCGGCGGCCCGGTGCCCGCACCGCGAAGAGCCCCATGTCCGGCTGCAGGGCCGCCAGCCCCAGCAGCAGCGCGCCCGCGGCGGTGAGCACCTGCATGGGCTGCCCCGGCAGGGCCACGCGCTGCCCGCTGACCATGGCGAGCAGGTCGCACAGCAGGTAGGACGCGCTGCCCGCCAGCGCCAGGGTGGTGCTGCGCTCCATCCCGCGGCGCACGAGGGCCAGGTGCACGATCATGGCGAGGGCCCAGATGTCGAACGCGGGCACGGCCAGGGCCACCCACGGCATCGGCGCGTCCGGGGCCGCCTGCTCCAGCACCAGCACGACCTGCACGGCCAGCAGGGCGGCACCCGCGGCGGCGAGGAACGCGTCGGCGCGCCCGAGGTGGGAGTCGCCGCGCAGCTGGGTGAACAGGACGGCGATCACCAGCCCGCCCGACAGCGCCTCCACGGCCAGCACGAGGTCCCCGGCCACCGCGGTCTCCCGGCCCGTCGCGGCGGTGATCACGTCCACGCCGAGCAGCATGCCCAGGCTCAGCGCCACCAGCGCCCACGGCAGCCGGTGGCGGGGGCGGTGCAGCCGCATGCCCGCCAGGACGAGGACGAGGCCGGAGCTGACGCACACCAGGCCCAGCGGGGTGCGCAGGTCGGGCACGAGCAGGCCCAGCAGGGCCAGCCCGGCCGCCACCGCCAGGGCACCGGTCGTCCGCGTTCCTCGTCGCACCCGTCCGCCCCTCCCTCTCCGCCCGTCCTCGGGGAGTTGTCGGCACGCGCGGTGCCGGGCTGGTTCCGCCGACCGGGCGAGGGCGACCCGGCCGGCGGTGCCGGCGGTGGGTCAGCGGCCGCCGAAGACGGTGCGGTGCCAGCCCTTGCGGGCCACCCCGGTGCGGTCGAGCATCACGTGCTTGACGCTGGTGTACTCCTCCAGCGAGTAGGCGCTCATGTCCTTGCCGAACCCGGAGCCCTTCACCCCGCCGTGCGGCATCTCGCTGGTGATCGGGACGTGGTCGTTGACCCACACGCAGCCGGCCTGGATCTCCGCCGCCGCGCGCAGCGACCGGAACACGTCGCGCGTCCACGCCGAGGCGGCCAGCCCGTAGGGGGTGTCGTTGGCCAGCTCGACGCCCTCGTCGTCGCCGTCGAAGGGCAGCACGACGAGGACGGGCCCGAACACCTCCTCCTGCACGATCTCGGAGTCCTGCGCGGCGCCCACGACGAGGGTGGGGGAGTAGAACGCGCCGGCGGAGAGGTCGTCCCCCGCCGCGGAGACCTTCGGTGCCTCCCCGCCGGTGACGACGCGGGCGCCGGCGGCGCGGGCGCGGTCGACGACGGCCGCGACGCGGTCGCGCTGGCGGTGGGAGGCCAGCGGGCCCATGTCGGTGTCCTCCGCGGTGGGCGGCCCGACGCGCACCGACGCCATGACCTCCGCGACGCCCGCGACGAACGCCTCGTACAGCGGGCGCTGGACGTAGGCGCGGGTCGCGGCGGTGCAGTCCTGGCCGCTGTTGATCAGGGAGGCCGCGACGGCGCCCTGCACGGCCGCCTCCAGGTCGGCGTCGTCGAACACCACGAACGGCGCCTTGCCGCCGAGCTCGAGGTGGACGCGGGCGCCGCGGCGGGAGGCCAGCTCCATGACGCGCCGGCCCACGGCCGTGGAGCCGGTGAAGGACGTCATCGCCACGTCCGGGTGCGACACGAGCGCCTCGCCGGCCACCGGCCCGGTGCCGGTGACGACGTTGAACACCCCCGGCGGCAGCCCCGCCGCGGTGAGGACCTCCGCGAACAGCAGCGTCGTCAGCGGGGTGGTCTCGGCGGGCTTGAGGACGATGGTGTTGCCGGCGGCGATCGCGGGCAGCACCTTCCACGCGGCCATCTGCAGCGGGTAGTTCCACGGCGCGATCGAGCCGACGACGCCGACCGGCTCGCGGCGGACCATCGAGGTGTGGTCGCCGTCGTACTCGGCGGCCGCCTTGCCCTCCAGGTGGCGGGCGGCGCCGGCGAAGAACGCGGTGTTGTCGACGGTGCCGGGCACGTCGAACTCCCGCGCCATCCGCAGCGACTTGCCCGTCTGGGCGGTCTCCGCCTGCGCGAGCTCCTCGGCGCGCCCGGCGAGCAGCACCGCGGCCCGGTTGAGGACCTCCGCCCGCGCCGCCGGGGTGGTGCGGGCCCAGGTGCGCAGCGCGGTCTTCGCGGAGGCGACCGCCTCGGCCACGTCCTCGGCGGTGGCGGCGGTGAACGTCGCGACCGCCGCGGCGGTGGCGGGGTCGGTCACCACCAGCGGCTCGCCGCGGCCGTGCCGGCGCTCGCCGTCGACGTGCTGCATCGGCTGGTGCTCGCCCACGCGGGGGTCCTCTCCTGGTGCCGGGGTGGTGGGTGCGGTGCTCACGAGGCGAACCCCACGCCGGCGGCGTCGAGGGCGCGCAGCAGCGGGCCGCGCCGGCCGTCGCGGTCGGCCCGGACGAGCGCGCGGGTGGTGGCCTGCACGCCCGCCCACGCGAAGGGCTCCGGCGGGAACGGCAGCGGCTTGCGGCGCACCATCTCCAGCTCGGTGCGCTCGGTGGAGGCACCCGCCAGCAGGTCGAGCACGACGTCCGCGCAGAAGCGGGTGGCCGCCACACCGAGGCCCGTGTACCCGGCGGCCCCGGCGATCCGCCCGTTCGCGGCGGTGCTGAAGAACGGGAAGAACCGGGTGCACGTGTCGATCGCGCCGCCCCAGGCGTGGCTGAACCGCACGCCCTCCAGCTGCGGGAACGTCGCGAGCAGGTGCGCGGCGAGGGTGCGGAACGTCGCCGGACGCTGGTCGTGCCCGGCGCGCAGGCCGCGGCCGAAGTGGTAGACCGCGTCGTAGCCGCCGAACAGGATCCGGTCGTCCGCCGAGAGCCGGTAGTAGTGGAACTGGTTGCCGACGTCGGACAGGCCCTGGCGGCCCTTCCAGCCGATCGCCTCCCGCTGGGCGGCGGTGAGCGGCTCGGTCATGAGGGCGTAGTCGTAGACGGGGACGGTGTGCAGCCGGGTGCGCCGCAGCAGGGAGGGGAAGGCGTTCGTGGCCAGGGCCACCCGGCCGGCGGTGACGCTGCCGCTGCCGCCGGGGCCCCCGGTGCGCAGGTGCACCGCCCACCTGTCGCTGCGCAGGTCCCGCACCGGGGTGTGCTCGGCGATGCGGACGCCGGCCTCCAGGCAGGCGCGGCGCAGCTCCCGCACCAGCTTGGCCGGGTGCACCAGCGCCGTGCCGCGCCGGTCGAGCAGCCCGGCCAGGTAGGTGGGGGAGTCCACCTCGGCGCGCACGGCGTCGGCGTCGAGGAACTCCAGGTCCCCGGCCAGCGGGTCGGCGGCGGCCTCGCGCAGGTCGTCGACGTGGTGCGGTGCGAGCGCCACGTCGAGGCTGCCGGTGCGCTCGAACTCGCAGTCCATCCCGTAGCGGGTGACGGCGGCCTCGATGGCGTCGAGGTTCTCCCGGCCCAGCCGGTCCAGCTGCTCCAGCTCCCCGGGCAGGTGGAGGCGGCCGTTGGCGGTGCCGTGGGTGAGGCTGGCGCTGACGAAGCCGCCGTTGCGCCCGGAGGCCGCCCAGCCGCAGGTGGCGCCCTCCAGCACCAGCACGTCGCGGCCGGGGTCGCGCTCCTTGGCCAGCAGCGCCGTCCACAGCCCCGCGTAGCCGCCGCCGACGACGGCGAGGTCGGTGCGGGTGGTGCCGGTCAGCGGCGGCTCGGGGGTGGTGCGCAGGCCGGGGTCGAGGGAGGCGTCGAGCCAGAAGGGGGTGGTCGCCGCGCCGGCGAGGGAGGTGCTGACGAGCGCCGGGTCGACGGGGGGGAAGGACATCGGGATCCGATCGGTGCGGGTTCCGTGGCGAAATGGGCTTCCTGCTGCGGAAACCCTCGCCGGACGCTCGACTCCCTGTCAAGGACCACCCGGTGGCAGGTGCTCAGCGGCCCGACAGGGAGAAGTGCTGGTAGTCCTTCGGCGACGACCACGCCCCGCCCCACGAGAACCCCTCCGCCGCGAACGCCGCCACCACCGCGTCCCCGGCCCGCACCAGCCCCGGGCGCGGCTGCGAGCGGTCCAGGAAGGCGCGACCGGCCCCGGGGAGCACCGTGGTGCCGCGCACGTACGGGTTCTGCACCGGGTTCAGGTCCACGGCGGTGCCCCAGGAGTGCTCGGAGAACCGCGAGCCGCCCGTCACGGCCCGGCAGTTGAACGCGGAGGTGTTGTTCGCCGCCATCGAGGCGTCGTCGGAGCCGCCGAACGCCTCCACCGGCTCCACCCGCTCGATCGGGAAGCGGAGCGCGTGCAGCCGGACGAACACCCGCACCAGCGCGTCCGCGGCGCTCTCGTGCACCACGACCCGGCCCACCTGCTCGCGGCCGGCGAAGTCCACGAAGGGCACGAGCAGCAGGCGCAGCCGCTCCGGCGGGACGGGGCAGCCCGGGCGCCAGGACGCGGGCAGGTCGGCCGCCGCCACGGGCAGCACCGCGGGCACGGCCGGCGCCGGCGGCTCGGGCACGGCGGGGGCCGGCGGCACGAGCGCGGGG
>NZ_BAABIL010000302.1:0-2848 GCF_039542765.1 Kineococcus glutinatus | reverse complement strand
CGCCCGGCTGCACGAGGCCGCGCCGCAGCGCCTCGTCCTCGTCGGGCCCGAGCGCGTGGTGCCCGACCCCGCCGGCGCCCCCACCTGCCCCTGAGCCCGGCGCCCCTCACGCCCGCCGGCCGCCCACCCCCCGCTCGGCGCTGCGCCGGCGCGGCTCCAGGTCCGCCGGGTGGGTGCCCGCGAGGTGGCGGGCGGTGTTGACCAGCCCGACGTGGCTGAACGCCTGCGGCGTGTTGCCCACCTGCCGGCCGTGGCGCACGTCGTACTCCTCCGCCAGCAACCCCAGGTCGTTGCGCAGGTCCAGCAGCCGCTCGAACAGCCCCACCGCCTCGGCGGTCTCACCGATGCCGAGCAGGGCGTCGGCCAACCAGAACGTGCAGGCCAGGAAGGCCCCCTCGTCCCCCGGCAGGCCGTCCACCCCGTCCTCGGTGCGGTAGCGCAGCAGCAGCCCGTCCTCGCACAGCTCCCGCTGCACCGCCCGCACCGTGCCCACGACCCGCGGGTCGTCGAACGGCAGGAACCCCACCTGCGGGATGAGCAGCAGCGCCGCGTCCAGGCCCGCCGAGCCGTAGTGCTGCGTGAAGGTGCCCCGCCCGGCGTCGAAGCCGTGCCGGCACACGTCCGCGTGGATCTCCTCCCGCACCCGCTTCCACCGCTCCACCGGCCCGTCGAGGCCGAAGCGCTCCACCGCCTGCACGGCGCGGTCCAGCCCCGCCCAGGCCATGACCTTGGAGTGCACGAAGTGCCGGGGATCGCCCCGGACCTCCCACAGGCTGGAGTCCGGCTCGCGCCAGGCCCCCTCCAGGAAGTCCAGCAGGGCCCGCTGCAGGCGCCACGCCGGCTCGCCGGCGTCGATGCCCGCGCTGCGCGACAGGTGCAGGCCGTCCAGCACCTCCCCCCACACGTCGAGCTGGAACTGCCCCGCGGCCAGGTTGCCCACCCGCACCGGGGAGGCGCCCTCGTAGCCGGGCAGCCAGCCCAGCTCGGCCTCCGGCAACCGGCGGGTGCCGTCGATGCCGTACATGATCTGCAGCTCCGCCGGGTCGCCGGCCACCGCCCGCAGCAGCCACTCCCGCCACGCCGCGGCCTCCGCCACGAAGCCGGTGCCCAGCAGGGCCTGCAGCGTGAACGTCGCATCGCGCAGCCAGCAGTAGCGGTAGTCCCAGTTGCGCGAGCCGCCCAGCTGCTCGGGCAGCGACGTGGTCGCCGCGGCGAGGATGCCGCCGGTGGGTTCGTACGTGAGGCCCTTGAGCACGACCAGGGAGCGGCGCACCGCCTCGTGCCAGCGCTCGTTCCCGCAGGAGAAGTCGAGCCCGGACATCCACCCCGCCCACATCGCCTCCGTCTCGGCCAGCGCCCGCTCGGCGTCCACCGGCTCCGGGCGGGGCAGGTGGGAGGGGGAGTGCGTGAGCACGAAGGGCACCCGCTCGCCCGCCGCGACGGTGAAGTCGGCCACCGTCGCGAAGTCGCGCCCCTCCAGCGGGACCGGGGTGGCCAGCCACAGCGCGTCCGGCCCCGCGACCGCCGCCAGGTCCCCGTCGACGCGGCGCACCCACGGCACGACGGAGCCGTAGTCCAGGCGCAGCCGCAGCTCGCCGTGCATCGCCACCCGCCCGCTGACGCCCTCCACGATGCGGACGACGTCGGGCGACTCGCCGCGGTGCGGCATGAAGTCGATCACCCGGACGGTGCCCCCGGGGGTGTCCCACTCCGTCTCCAGCACCAGGGAGTCCCCGCGGTAGCGGCGCCGCGCCGCGAGACCGCCGGCCGCCGGTGCCAGCCGCCACATGCCGTGGCGCTCGTCGCCCAGCAGCGCGGCGAAGCAGGCGGGGGAGTCGAACCTCGGCAGGCACAGCCAGTCGATCGAGCCGTCCCGCCCCACCAGGGCGGCGGTCTGCAGGTCGCCCAGCACGCCGTAGTCCTCGATGCGCAGCGCCACCGCCGGCCCCTCCCGCTCCGCGCCCCGGCCGAGCGCTCCGGCTCCCGATCATCGCCGCCCGCACCTGCGCCCGCAGCCCGGCGCGGGGGAGCGGCCGGCACGGGTGAGCGGTCGGCACGGGAGAGCGGCCGGCGCCGGCGGGCCTCAGTCGTCCGTCGAGCGCCGCAGCCGCTTGACCTCACCGCGCTGGCGCTTGCCCGCCAGCCGGCGCCGCTGCGACCCGCGGGTGGGGCGGGTGGCGCGCCTGGGGGGCGGCGGTGGGGCCACAGCCTCGGCCAGCACGGCCGCCAGCCGCTGCCGGGCCGCCTCCCGGTTGCGCAGCTGGGCGCGGTGTTCGGAGGCGACGACCGTGAGCACCCCGTCCACGAGGCGCCCGGCCAGCCGCTCCAGGGCCCGGGTGCGGGCCGTCTCCCCCAGCGCCGCGGAACGGGCCACGTCGAAGGACAGCTCCACCCTGGAGTCGGTGGTGTTGACGCCCTGCCCGCCGGGGCCGCCGGCCCGGGAGAATCGCTCGCGCAGCTCCTCCTCGGGCAGCTGGATGCGTGCCGTCACGCGCAGCCCCGCCACCGCGATCCCCCCGTCCGCCGCCGGCGCCACCGCCGGCGCCACCGCCGACATCCTGCAGCTCCGCGGCCCGGTACCGCGCGCGGTACCGGGCCGCGCGCGGTACCGGCGCCTGCGGGCCGCGGCTCACGTGGTTTCAGCCGGGAGCGGGCGGGGCATCGTCGTGCCAGACCGGTCCGGCCGGCCCGGGAGCAGCCCGGTCCGGCCGCGCCACCGCCCGGAGCGCCGCAGGCCAGGTGCAGCGCACCGCCACCCGGCGCACCGCGACCGACGAGGAGGCCCCCGTGAGGACCACCCGCACGAGCAGGACCACCCGCACGAACCGCACCACCCGCGCCGCCGGGG
>NZ_BAABIL010000301.1:0-1514 GCF_039542765.1 Kineococcus glutinatus | reverse complement strand
GCGCCACTGCGCCGCGGTCAGCTCCAGCAGGTCCGCGGTGCGCCCGCCGAGCTCACCGGCCAGCAGCCGGGCGGCGGTGCGCTCGTCGTCGCGGCTCTCCAGCACCAGCATCGTCGTGGCCGTCGCGGCCGGCAGCGCCGCGGCCAGCAGCAGGCTCAGGGCGCCGGAGGCGCCCCGCAGCCGCCTCAGCGGCCCGCCCCGGTGGGCGTGCCGCTGCTGCCGGTGCACCTGGTTGGTCTGCGTGTCCATGCTCACCCATCGCGTGTGGAAACGTCCGCTGTCACCATCGGCAGATCCGGCCGGTGCCTGGAGCACCCACCGCGGCCGGTGGCCGCGCGGCGCCCGGCGACGCAGGGCGCTGAAGGGGGCGCTCAGCGGGTCTCGGTGACCGTGCCGGTGGCCCAGGTGTACGTCAGCGAGCCGCCGGTGAAGTCCTGGCGCACCCCACCGGGCACGGCGTACTCCCCGCTGCGCGGCCAGCCCAGCCGGCCCGTCTCCCAGCCCGCCCGCCCCCACGCCTCGCGCACGGCGCCGAGGACGACGTGGGCGCCGGTGGCCCGGCTCCAGTAGATCGAGCCGCCCTGGAACGCGGCGTACGCGCCGCCGCGCAGCGCCACCTCACCGGTCACCGGGAACCCCAGGCGGCCGTTCTCGAAGCCGGTGCGCCCGTAGGCGTCGAGGATCGCCCCGCGCAGCGCCTGCGCCCCCGTGGCGGGGCTGTAGTACACCAGCCCCCCGGCGAAGCGCTGCACCGCGCCACCGCGGACGCCGAACTCGCTGCTGGTGGGGAACCCCAGCCAGCCGCCCTCCCAGCCCATCGACGCCCACCGGTCCCGGATCGCCCCGCGCACCACGTGCGCGCCGGTGGCCGGGCTCCAGTAGATGGAGGCCCGGTCGAAGGCCTGCCCGCGCCCGCCGGGCACCGGGTACTCGCCGGTCACCGGCCAGCCCACCACCCCGCGGTCCAGCCCGGCGGCCCGGTAGGTGTCCAGGATCGCCCCACCCACCTGCACCTGCGTCGCCCCGCGCCGGAACGTCATCGGCGGCGCCGCCACCGGGTAGCCGAAGTTGACGACGTAGTACACGTCGCGGCCCACGCGCGCCACGCCGATGCCCGCCAGCGTCATCTCCCGCGTGGCCATCACCCGCTGGTGCGGTGCGCTGCCCGCCCAGGCGCGCACGGCGACCTCCGGGGAGCCGTTGTCCACCCCGGCCTTGAGGATGATCTCGGAGTTGCCGCCCAGCCCCGCCGGGTAGGACAGGTCGGGGTTGTGCACGAAGGAGCCGGTGCGCGCCATGTGGTCGGCCCAGGCCTGCGCCTTGGCGTCCAGGCGCCCGTCGCGCCCCACGGCGCCCAGCCCCAGGCCGGCGCGGTAGGCGTTGAGCGCGCCCAGGGTGCCGGCGCGCAGCGTCGTGACGTCCACGGCCGAGACGTCCGCGGACAGCAGCACGGCGGCCGGTGCGGCGGCGGCGGTGGCGGCGCTGGCCGGTGCGGCGGCGGCGGTGTCGAGCAG
>NZ_BAABIL010000300.1:0-5939 GCF_039542765.1 Kineococcus glutinatus | reverse complement strand
TGGCCTTCGACATCGCCACCCTGGTGGACCGCCGGCGGGTGCTGGGCGTCCTGGGCCTGGACGCGGCGGCCGCGGTGTCCCGGGCCGCGTCCGCCCACGGTGGCGCGAGAGGCTCGGCCGCATGAACCTCCCCGGAGCGCGCCGCACGCAGGAGGGTTCCGCGGCACAGGTCCTCGCGGGGGTACGGGTCGTCCTGTGCGACGCCGACGGCAACCTCTTCCCCTCGGAGGAACCGGCGTTCGTCGCCTCGACGGCGGTGACCAACCGGTTCCTGGCCGCCCACGGGGTTGCCCGCGAGTACGAGCCGTCGGAGCTGCGGCTGGCCGCGACGGGCATGAACTTCCGTTCCACCGCACTGGCTCTCGCCGTCGAGCACGGGGTTCCCGTGGCACCCGGACTGCTGCCGCAGACCCCGCTGGACCTCCTACCGGCTCCCGCGGGCGACCGGCCGCCGCTGGACGCCGCGGCGCTGGAGCGGTGGGTGCAGGAGGAGAGGGAGGCCGTCACCGCGCACCTGCGCACGGCCCTGCGGCCGGACCCGGAGGTGCTGGGGCCGCTGACGGCGATCGCCGCCTCCCACGAGGTCGCCGCGGTGAGCAGCAGCGCCGACGCGCGGATCGCCGCGTGCTTCGAGACCACCGGGATGGCGGGCTTCTTCCCGCCGGAGCGCCGCTTCAGCGCGGAGGACTCCCTGCCCCGCCCCGTCAGCAAGCCCGATCCGGCGGTCTACCTGCACGCGCTGCGCTCGCTGGGCGTGGCGGCGGACGCCGCGCTGGCCGTGGAGGACTCGGTCGCCGGGGCCACGTCCGCGGTGCGCGCGGGGATCCCCACCGTCGGGAACCTGCAGTTCGTGCAGCCCCCCGAGCGGGGGGAGCGGCGCTCCGCCCTGATCGCCGCGGGGTGCGCGCTGGTCGTCACCTCCTGGGCCGAGGTGCTGGGCCTGCTGCCCGCCACCGCCGCGCGCCCGGTCTGACGTCCCGCCCGGCCGGGCGCCCTCAGCCCGACGCGTCGGCCAGGCCCACCGCGCCCAGCCGCGGGGTGCGCGCCTCGAGGAAGCGCAGCACCTCGGTGTCGTCGACGCCGGGGAACGTGCCGGGCGGCAGCGCCGCGAGCAGGTGGGTGTGGGCGCGGGCGCTGGCCAGCACCGACCCCGCCCAGCGCTCGGCGAGCTCCGGCGGCGGCGTGCGGCAGCAGGGCCCCTCGGGGCAGCGGGAGGTGCCGCGCTCGGGGGTGTCCCGGCCGCGGAACCACCGCACGTGCGCGTAGGGCACGCCGATGGAGACGGAGAAGTCCCCGCTCTCGCCGGGTTCGACGATCGCCGTGCACCAGTAGGTGCCGCCGGGGGTGTCGGTGTACTGCTGGTAGGCGCCGCTGTGCCCGGGCCGGGAGAACACCGCGCGGGCCGTCCAGTTCCGGCAGACGGGCTGGCCCTCGATCGCGCCCGTGACGTCGGTGGGGAAACGCACCCCGTCGTTCTCGTACGCCTTGTGGATGGCGCCGCTGACGTGGATGCGCATGAAGTGCACCGGGATGCCGAGGTGCTCGGTGGCGAGGTTCGTGAAGCGGTGCGCGGCGGTCTCGTAGGACACCGCGAACGCGTCGCGCAGGTCCTCCACCGCGATGTCGCGCTCCGCCTTGGCGGTGCGCAGCAGCGGGACGGCGCTGGACTCCGGCACGAGGGCGGCGGCGGCGAAGTAGTTCACCTCGACGCGCTGGCGGAGGAAGTCGGCGTAACCGGCGGGTTCGGCGTGGCCGAGGACGAGGTGGCCGAGGGCCTGCAGCGCCACCTGGCGGCTGCCGTGGCCGCGGCCGTCGCGCGCGTGCGGCAGGAAGATCCGCCGGTGCTTGAGGTCGATGACGGAGCGGGCGGCGTGCGGCAGGTCCACCTCCCGGTGCAGCGCGAAACCCAGCCGGGCGGCCATCGCCGTGATGTCGCGCTCGGTGAGGGGTCCGCCGCCGTGGCCGGCGCGGCGCAGCAGGTCCGCGGCGGCGGTCTCGACCTGCGCGAAGTAGTTGCCCCGTTCGCGCATGAGGGCGCGCAGCTCGGTGTTGGCGCGCCGGGCCTCCTCGGGGGTGGCCTGGCGGGTGGTGGCCTGCCGGGCGAGCTCGGCGTGCAGGCCGAGCAGCGCCTCCAGGACGGGGGTGGGGACGCGCGGGCCGGGGCGGACCTCCGGCAGGCGCAGCGCGCGGTAGAGCGCGGTGTCCTGCGCGCGCTGCAGCGCGACCTCCAGCTCGGCGCGGCGGTCCAGCGGGGTGGTGCCGAGCAGGTCCCCGACGGGCACGTCGAAGGCGGCGGCGAGGGCGTGCAGCAGGGACAGCTTCGGCTCGCGCCGCCCGTTCTCCAGCATCGACAGCGCCGAGGGGGCGCGCTCGACCCGGTCGGCGAGGTCCTGCAGCGTCCAGCCGCGCGCCTTGCGCAGCTGCCGCACCCGCCGGCCCACGACGAGGCCGTCCGGCGTGAAGTCCGTCATGCCACCGACGGTACGTGAAGGACCGAAGAACTTCACACCCCTCCAGCTTGAAGGGGTGTTGCAGCGTGAAGAAGAGTCGTCCTACCGCACCACCGCTCGTCGAGGAGGACGACCATGACCGAGTTGCTGACCCCCGCGCCCCACACCGCCGACGCCACCGGCCAGGTGCGCCGGCGCGCCGCCGGCGCCGGTGTGCGTGCCGCGCAGGTGGCCGCGCTCGAGGCGGAGTGGGCCGCGGACCCGCGCTGGCACGGCGTCGAGCGCAGCTACACCGCCGCCGACGTCGTCCGGCTGCGCGGCAGCCTGCAGGAGGAGCACACCCTCGCCCGCCGCGGCGCCGAACGGCTCTGGGACCTGCTGCACACCCGCACCCACGTCCCCGCCCTCGGGGCGCTGACCGGCAACCAGGCCGTCCAGATGGTCCGCGCCGGGCTGGAGGCGATCTACCTGTCCGGCTGGCAGGTCGCCGCCGACGCCAACCTCGCCGGCCAGACCTACCCGGACCAGAGCCTCTACCCGGTCAACTCCGTGCCCGCCGTCGTGCGCCGCATCAACAACGCCCTCAAGCGGGCCGACCAGATCTCCTGGGCCGAGGAGGCCGAGGGCGCCGAGGGCGCCGTCCAGGACTGGATGGCGCCGATCGTCGCCGACGCCGAGGCCGGTTTCGGCGGCCCCCTCAACGCCTTCGAGCTCATGAGGTCGATGATCGAGGCCGGCGCCGCGGGTGTGCACTGGGAGGACCAGCTCGCCTCGGAGAAGAAGTGCGGCCACCTCGGCGGCAAGGTCCTCGTGCCGACGTCGCAGCACGTGCGCACCCTCGACGCCGCGCGGCTGGCCGCCGACGTGTGCGGGGTCCCCACCATCGTCATCGCCCGCACCGACGCCCTGGCCGCGAGCCTGCTGACCAGCGACGTCGACCCCCGCGACGCGGAGTTCTGCACCGGCGAGCGCAGCAGCGAGGGGTTCTTCCGGGTGCGCAACGGCATCGAGCCGGTCATCTCCCGCGGCCTGGCCTACGCCCCGCACTGCGACCTGCTCTGGGTGGAGACCGGCACGCCCGACCTGGAGCTGGCCCGCCGCTTCGCCGAGGCCGTCCACGAGCGGTTCCCCGGCAAGATGCTCGCCTACAACTGCTCCCCGTCGTTCAACTGGCGCGCCGCGCTCGACGACGCCGACATCGCCCGGTTCCAGCGGGAGCTGGCCGCCATGGGGTACAGGTTCCAGTTCATCACCCTCGCCGGGTTCCACGCGCTCAACGCCTCCATGTTCGAGCTGGCCCGCGGCTACGCCGAGAAGGGCATGCCCGCCTACGTGGAGCTGCAGGAGCGGGAGTTCGCGATGGCCGGGCACGGCTACACCGCGGTCAAGCACCAGGCGGAGGTCGGCACCGGCTACTTCGACCGCGTCGCCACCGCCCTCAACCCCCGCAGCGGGACCCTCGCCCTGACCGGATCCACCGAGGAGGAGCAGTTCTGATGAGCACCTCGTCCACGACCCCCCGCACGCGGCGCGTCGAGGTCCACGCCCCGCACGCCCCCCGCGACGAGGAGATCCTCACCCCCGCCGCGCTGGAGTTCCTCGGCGAGCTCGACGACGAGGTCGCCGGCCGGCGCGAGGAACTGCTGCGGGCCCGCCGCGAGCGGCGCCGGCGCATCGGCGCGGGCACCGAGCGGCTGGACTTCCGCCGCGAGACGCAGTGGATCCGCGACGACCGCACCTGGAGCGTGCCGCCGGCCCCGGCGGACCTGCGCGACCGCCGCGTGGAGATCACCGGCCCACCGACGCGGAAGATGACGGTCAACGCGCTGAACTCCGGCGCGCAGGGCTGGATGGCCGACTTCGAGGACGCCACCACCCCGACGTGGCGGGCCGTCGTCGAGGGGCAGCTCAACCTCGTCGACGCCCTGGAGCGGCGCATCGACTTCACCGCCGAGGACGGCAGGCGCTACGAGCTGGGCGAGGAGCCGGCGACCATCCACGTCCGCCCCCGCGGCTGGCACCTGGTGGAGAAGCACCTCTGGCTCGACGGGCAGCCGCTGCCGGCGGGCGTCGTCGACGCCGGGCTCTACCTGTTCCACTGCGCCCGCCGCCAGCTCGCCCGCGGCAGCGGCCCCTACCTGTACCTGCCCAAGCTGGAGAGCGCCGCGGAGGCGGGGCTGTGGCACGACGTGCTGTGCCGGGCGGAGGACCTGCTCGGCCTGGCGCGCGGCACGGTGCGCGTCACGGTCCTCGTCGAGACCCTGCCCGCGGCCTTCGAGATGGAGGAGATCCTCCACGCGCTGCGCCCGCACGCCACCGCCCTCAACGCCGGCCGCTGGGACTACCTGTTCAGCACCATCAAGACGTTCTCCGCCGACCCCCACCAGCGGGTGCTGCCGGACCGCTCGGCGCTGACGATGGACGTGCCGTTCATGCGGGCCTACACCGAGCTGCTCGTCCGCACCTGCCACCGCCGCGGCGCGCACGCCATCGGCGGGATGGCCGCCTTCGTGCCCGACCGCAGCGACCCCGAGCGCACGGCGCGGGCCCTGGAGAAGGTGCGGGCGGACAAGGAGCGGGAGGCCACCGCCGGCTACGACGGCTCCTGGGTCGCCCACCCCGGCCTGGTGGGCACCTGCCGGGAGGTGTTCGACACCGCCTGCGACGGCAGGCCGAACCAGCTCAACCGGCGCCGCTGCGACGTCACCGTCACCGCCGCCGACCTGCTCGACCTGGCCTCCGTCCCGGGGCGGCCCACCGCCGAGGGGTTGCGCACCGGGATCGCCGTGGCGCTGCGCTACCTGCAGGCGTGGCTGGCCGGTTCGGGCGCCGTGACCGTGGACTCCCTCATGGAGGACGCCGCGACGGTGGAGATCGTCCGGTCCCAGGTGTGGCAGCAGATCCGCACCCGGGCGCGGCTGGACGACGGCAGCGTCGTGTGCGCCGAGGGCGTGCGCGAGCTCGTCGACGCCGAGGCCGCGCGCATGGTGGCCGCCGGCACGGCCGGCGAGCACCTGGGCGACGCGGTGGAGCTGTTCCTGCAGGTGTCCACGAGCGCGGAGTTCATCCCGTTCTTCACGGGCCTGGCCTACAGCCGGCACGTCGCGCACCCCCTGCCGGGGCCCGCGCCGACCGGGCACCGGGAACCCGAGCCGGCACCCGAGCCGGCACCCGCGCCGGAACCGGAGGTGGCGCAGGTCCCGGCGCCCGGGCAGGCCGCCGACCTGCGGGAGGTCCCGCTCCGGCTGCCCGAGCCGGTCACCGGGGCCGTCCTGCAACGCTGAGCCGCCCGGGCCGTCGCGGTGGCCGGTTCCCCGGGAACCGGCCACCGCGACGCCGCGTCCAACCGCGCACGGTCACCGCGACCGGACCTGCGAGGAGGCGGCCATGCCCGGCGAGAGTTCCGACCCCGTCCCGCGGACCCGCACTTCCGGTGCCCCGCTCAAGGAGCGCTCCCTGGCGGTGCTGCGCCGGCTGCACGAGCGCGTC
>NZ_BAABIL010000299.1:0-5128 GCF_039542765.1 Kineococcus glutinatus | reverse complement strand
GCACGGCCACCACGAGCCGCTCGCCCGGCACCCAGTAGCGGTCGAGCAGGGCCGGCAGCACGACCCCCTGCACGAGCGGGTCGCCGGTCCCGGTGTTGCCGGTGGCGTCGACCGGCTCGACCGGCGGGACGGGGCCGGTGTCGCGCGCGGGGTCGGGCACCTGCCCGGACCCGGGTGCGCCGTCCCCGGGTTCCCAGCGGGTTCCCCACCCGCTCACGGCCGGCTCACACCCGGCTCGGGACGGGCCCGGCGCGGCATCAGCCCTGCAGGACGCGGTCGAAGAACGCGAGGAGGCTGTTCACCACCTCGCCGAGCGCGGTGCCGACCGTGCGCACGAAGTCCGCCGCCTGGTTCGGCGAGCGGTAGACGGCGTAGACCACGAAGGCCACCAGCAGCCACCACAGCACCCTGCGCCAGTTGATGTTCATCCCCACGCCTCCCCGAGCCGCTGACCCGCACCTCCCGACCGGCGGCGCACCGGACGGAGCCCCGGCGACCGCGCGGCGCCAAGCATGCACGATCTTCGCGGTGACGCCGAGCCCCCGCGCCGCACCCGCCCCGGGCCCGCGGGCCGCACGGGACCGCGCAGGGTCGCACGGGACCGCACTGGGCTCAGACCACGCCGTAGAGCCGGTCCCCCGCGTCGCCGAGCCCGGGGACGATGTAGCCGTTCTCGTCGAGCCGCTCGTCCACGGCGGCGGTGACGACCGTCACGCGCGCCTCGCCCTCGAAGGCGGCGCGCACCACCTCGATGCCCTCCGGGGCGGCGAGCAGGCAGATGGCGGTGACGTCGACCGCACCGCGCTCGAGGAGGAACCGCAGGGCGGCGACGAGGGTTCCACCGGTGGCGAGCATCGGGTCGAGCGCGAAGCACTGCCGGCCGGAGAGGTCCTCGGGCAGGCGCGTGGCGTAGGTCGTCGCCTGCAGGGTCGCCTCGTCGCGGATCATGCCGAGGAAACCCACCTCGGCGGTCGGCAGCAGCCGCACCATGCCGTCGAGCATCCCGAGACCGGCCCGCAGGATGGGGACGACGAGGGGCTTGGGGGCGCTCAGCCGCACCCCGGTGGTCCCGGCGACGGGCGTGCGGATCGGGTAGGGCTCCGTCCGCACCTCGCGGGTGGCCTCGTAGGCCAGCAGCGTCACCAGTTCGTCGGCGAGGCGCCGGAAGGTCGGCGAGTCGGTGCGTCCGTCCCGCAGCACGGTGAGCTTGTGCGCGACGAGGGGGTGGTCGGCGACGTGCAGGCGCATGGCGGGAACCTACCCGTGCCCCGCCCCGCCGTGAGCCGCCGCGGTGGTGGCCGCACCGCGGCCCGGGTGCCACGATGTGCCCGTGCCGTACTTCACCGCCGTCCTCGCCTCGGACCCCAGCGGGTGGCGCGCCCGCGACGTCGACGTGCCGGCCGGTTCCCTCGACGAGCTCGCCGAGGTCCTGCGGGCCGCGGCGGTCGGGGAGGCGCCCGTCCTCGCCGCGATCGAGAGCGAGGACGAGTGGTTCGCCCTGGTGCGCGCCGACCCCTCGGGCGAGGCCAGGTTCTTCGTCTCCGACGCCCTGGCGGCGGGTTCGGGCGGCTACGCGGGCCTGTTCGCCGACGACGCCCTCCCCGCCGAGTACCCCGTCGCCCCGCCCGTGGTCGCCGGGGACGAGGGGGACGGCGACGGGGAGGACGGCGACGGGGAGGACGGCGGTTCCGGTGCGGCCGCCGCGCCGGCCGCGCCCTGGGCGGGGGACCCCGGCCTGCTGTCGGACCTGGGTTGCCCGGCGGGGGAACTCCTCGAGCTGGCCGAGCGCGGTGACGACCCCGCCGCCGCGCTGGCCGAGGTGGGCGAACTGCTCGGGTGCGCCGACGTCATGGAGTCGCTGCGCTGAGGGGGC
Organism: Kineococcus glutinatus; assembly: GCF_039542765.1. NCBI lineage: Bacteria > Bacillati > Actinomycetota > Actinomycetes > Kineosporiales > Kineosporiaceae > Kineococcus > Kineococcus glutinatus. Next base: position 3,255 of record NZ_BAABIL010000299.1, on the reverse strand, counting down.
TCGCCGTACCGCGGCGCCACGAGGGGTGGATGCGGCTGGCGCTGGCCGAGGCGCGCCGCTGCGCCGGCTCCGGCGACGTCCCCGTGGGGGCGGTGGTCGTCGACGAGCGCAGCGGCGAGGTCCTCGGCGCCGGGCACAACGAGCGCGAGGCGGCGGCCGACCCGACCGCGCACGCGGAGGTGCTCGCGCTGCGCGCGGCGGGCGCGCGGCGCGGGGAGTGGCGGCTGTCGGGCTGCGCGCTGGTCGTCACGCTCGAACCCTGCACGATGTGCGCCGGGGCGGTGGTCCTCGCCCGCGTCGACCGCCTGGTGCTCGGGGCGTGGGACCCGGCGGCCGGCGCGGCGGGGTCGCTGCGCGACGTCGTGCGCGACCGCCGGCTCAACCACCGCGTGGAGGTCGTCGGCGGCGTCCTCGGCGAGGAGTGCTCCCGCCTGCTCACCGGCTTCTTCGACGGGCGCAGGTCCGACGGGCGCGGGTCCGGCCGGCCGCGGGCGGACGACGTGTGGGCACCCCGGCCCGATCCGGCCGTGTAGAGTTCCACGCGGTGGCGTGTCCGAGCGGCCTAAGGAGCACGCCTCGAAAGCGTGTGAGGGGGCAACTCCTCCGTGGGTTCAAATCCCACCGCCACCGCTCGTCCCGGAGCCCCGCACCGATCACCCGGTGCGGGGCTCCGGCGCGTGGGGCACCGCAGCGGCCCGGTCCGCGCCTCAGGGGACCGCACCGGGCGTGCAGCCGGCCGCGCCGGGCGGGGCGGGCACGGGCACCAGCGCCTCCTCCGGGGCCAGCTGGGCGTACGCGGTCCCCAGCACGAGGGCCACCTCCGGCGCCGCCGGGTCCGCCACGAGGACCGCGCCGGGCACGCGGGAGGCGACGGCCAGGGCCGCGGGGAGGGCCGGCGGTGCGTAGCGCACGGCGGCCGGCTCGGGCACCGGCCCACCGTCGGCGTTGTCGACGAGGGTGACCGTGAAACCCCGCTGGCGCAGCTCCGCGGCGACCGAGCCGGCCAGGCCCTGCCGGTCGGTGGAGTTGAGGACCTGCACGCGCACCTCGGCCGGTGCCGCGGCGGCCGGGGGCGCGGCACCGGAACAGGTGGGGCCCGCCGTCGCCGCCGGGTCCTCGCCGGGCTCCCAGCGCCCGGTGGCGATCAGGGCCGCCACCACGCCCGCCGCCAGCACCAGGACGACGAGGGTGGCGAAGACGATGCGCTGGCGGCGGATGCGCCGCAGCCGGCGGGCGCGGCCCCGCTCGGCCCTGGCCTCCCAGTCCTCGGCGTCCCAGTCCGGCGCACCGGGGTCCGCCGGCTCCGGCCCGGCCGCGCCGTCCGGCGCCTCGGGGAGGTCCTCACCCCGGGTCCCGCTGTCTCGCACGTGGTCCCTCCTCCCCTCGGCAGTGCTGCGGCTCCATCGCTCCAGCGGTCCCGGCGGCGCCACCGGCGCCCGGCGGGCGGCGTCAGTCCGGCAGGGCCAGCACCCGCGCGTGCAGCACCGGCCGCTGGTGCAGCGCGCAGCGCACGGCGCGGTGCAGGCCGTCCTCCAGGTAGAGCTGCCCCCGCCACTGCACGACGTGGGCGAAGAGGTCGCCGAAGAACGTCGAGTCGTCGGCCAGCAGCGCGTCGAGGTCGAGCGTCCGCTTCGTCGTCACCAGCTCGTCCAGGCGGACCTGCCGAGGCGCGACGTCCGCCCACTGGCTGGTCCGCACGTACCCGTGGTCGGGGTAGGGGCGCCCATCACCCACGGCCTTGAAGATCACGCTGCGAAGTCTATGAGCGCCGCGGCGTGCGCACCGCCCCGACGTCGGGACGGGCCCGTGAGCGATGTGTGAAGGGGCCCGCGCCGGGTGCGGCACGGGCCCCTTCGGGGCGGAGGATAGGGGATTTGAACCCCTGAGGGCGTTAACCCAACACGCTTTCCAAGCGTGCGCCATAGGCCACTAGGCGAATCCTCCGTGGACGAGCGTAGCGCGCCCGGCGGGGTGCCCGCGCACCCGGGGAGGCGTTGGCCGCGGCCGCCGGGAGCGGTCTACAGTGGAGGCGGCCCCCCGCGTGGTGCCATCCTGCTGAACCCCCCCAGGGCCGGAAGGCAGCAAGGGTAGGGAGGCTCTGGTAGGTGCGCGGGGGGTCCTCCACGTCCGGCCCCGCCCGCGGCGGGCGGGAGCTGTCCGCTCCCGGGGCTAGCCTCGAGCCGTGTCGACCGCCCTGTACCGCCGGTACCGCCCGGAGTCCTTCGCCGAGGTCATCGGCCAGGAGCACGTCACGGGTCCGCTGCTGCAGGCGCTGGCCAAGGGCCGCACCACCCACGCCTACCTGCTCTCCGGCCCGCGCGGCTGCGGCAAGACGACCAGCGCGCGCATCCTGGCCCGCTGCCTCAACTGCGCCGAGGGCCCCACCCCCACCCCGTGCGGGGTGTGCGACTCCTGCACGAGCCTGGCCAGGGGCGGCCCCGGCAGCATCGACGTCGTCGAGATCGACGCGGCCAGCCACGGCGGTGTCGACGACGCCCGCGACCTGCGCGAGCGGGCCTCCTTCGCCCCGGCGCGCGACCGGTTCAAGGTCTACATCATCGACGAGGCGCACATGGTCACCACGCAGGGCTTCAACGCCCTGCTCAAGATCGTCGAGGAGCCGCCGCCGCACGTGAAGTTCGTCTTCGCGACGACGGAGCCGGAGAAGGTGCTCACGACCATCCGCTCCCGCACGCACCACTACCCCTTCCGCCTCGTGCCGCCCGCGCGGTTGTCGGCGTACCTGGAGGAGCTGTGCGGGCGCGAGGGCGTGCCCGTGGGCAAGGGCGTGCTGCCGCTCGTGGTGCGCGCCGGCGCGGGCTCGGTGCGCGACTCCCTCTCCGTGCTCGACCAGCTGATCGCCGGCGCGGACGAGGAGGGCCTGACCTACGACCGGGCGGTGGCGCTGCTGGGGTACACCCACGCCTCCCTGCTGGACGACGTGGTGGAGGCGCTGGCGGCGCACGACGCGGCGACGGTCTTCCGGGCGGTGGAGCGCGTCATCGACTCCGGGCAGGAGCCGCGCCGCTTCGCCGACGACCTGCTGCAGCGGCTGCGGGACCTGGTGATCACGGCAGCCGTGCCCGAGGACGCCGCCGCGGTGCTGGGCGTCCCGGAGGACCAGGTGGACCGGCTGCGCGCCCAGGCGGCGCACTTCGGGCGGGCCGAGCTGTCGCGGGCCGCCGACGTGGTCAACGCCGGGCTGGCGGACATGACGGGCGCCACGTCGCCGCGGCTGCAGCTCGAGCTGCTCTG
>NZ_BAABIL010000298.1:0-2862 GCF_039542765.1 Kineococcus glutinatus | reverse complement strand
CCCGATCGTCGCACGCGTCCCGCCGCCCGGCGGAGGCACCCGCGGGCGCGGAGGACCGTCCCGCGGTGGTGGCGGCGGGGGAGGGTGCCGCGCCGGGCTAGGCTGGGCAGTCGCCGTGGTGACCGCCACCCGTGCCGGAGCGGTGCCGATCCACGGCCCGCAGCGGGCGGGCCCCGGCGCGGCTCCACGGCGCGCTGCGGAGCGGTCCCGCCCGCGCCGACCCACGAGAGGAGCCCCAGCGTGCCGTCGACGAGGTGCCCGCGGTGAGCGGGTCGCTCAGCCAGGACGTGGCGGCGGTGCTGCAGGACGCCGTGGCAGGTGCCGGGCTCGTCCTGGAGGACGTGGAGGTCGCCTCGGTCGGCCGCCGGCGCGTGGTGCGCGTCGTGGTCGACCTGCCGGCGGAGCAGGAGGGCGACGTGGACCTCGACGCCGTCGCCGTCGCCTCGACGGCCGTGTCGGCGGCGCTCGACGCCTCCGACGTGCTGGGCCCCACGCCGTACGTGCTCGAGGTCAGCTCCCCGGGCGTGGACCGCCCGCTCGTGCAGCGCCGGCACTGGGCCCGCGCGCGCGGGCGGCTGGTGCGCGCCGTCCTGGCGGACGGGCGCACCCTGGAGGGGAGGGTGCTGGCCGTCTCCGAGGAGGGCGTCCTGCTCGACGTGCAGCCGCAGGGCGAGCGGGGTCGGCCGCCGGCGAGGTCGGCCCCGCGCGGCGAGCACCTGCTCGCGTGGGCGGAGCTGGTGCGCGGGCAGGTGCAGGTGGAGTTCTCCCGCCTCGGTGCGGACGCCGGGCTCGACGAGGACCTCGACGAGGACGGGGACCTCGACGAGGAGGACTTCGAGGAGGACTTCGAGGAGGACCTCGAGGAGGAGGACCTCGACGGGGCTCCGGACGGCGGGACGGGCGGGTCGGACGACGAGGCAGGTGGCGCACCGGGTGCGCACGCCGCACGAGGGGAACTGACGTGAACATCGACATGGCGGCGCTGCGCATGCTCGAGCGCGAGCGCGAGATCCCGCTGGACACGCTGGTCCGCGCGATCGAGCAGGCCCTGCTCATCGCCTACCACCACAGCGAGGGCTCCCAGAAGCACGCCCGCGTCGAGCTCGACCGCGCCACGGGTGAGGTGCGGGTCATGGCCGCCGAGCGCGGACCCGAGGGCGAGGTGCTGCGCGAGTACGACGACACGCCGTCCGGGTTCGGGCGCATCGCGGCCGCCACCGCCCGGCAGGTGATCCTGCAGCGCCTGCGCGACGCGGAGGACGAGCAGGTGCTCGGCGAATTCGCCGGCAAGGAGGGCGACATCGTCTCCGGCGTCGTCCAGCAGGGCCGGGACCCCCGGATGGTGCAGGTCGACCTCGGCTCCGTCGAGGCCGTGCTGCCGCCGCAGGAGCAGGTGCCGGGTGAGTCCTACGAGCACGGCACCCGCATCCGCTGCTTCGTCGTGTCCGTCCGCAAGGGGCCCAAGGGCCCGGCGATCGTGCTCTCCCGCTCGCACCCCGGTCTCGTGCGCAAGCTGTTCGCCCTCGAGGTGCCCGAGATCGCCGACGGCACCGTGGAGATCTCCGCGCTGGCCCGCGAGGCGGGCCACCGCACCAAGATGGCGGTCCGGGCCGCGGTCCCGGGTGTCAACCCCAAGGGCGCCTGCATCGGGCCGATGGGCCAGCGCGTGCGCTCGGTCATGGCGGAGCTGCGCGGCGAGAAGATCGACATCGTCGACCACAGCGACGACCCCGCGACCTTCGTCGCCCACGCGCTCTCGCCCGCCAGGGTGTCGAGCGTCCAGGTGGTCGACGCGGCGGCGCGCTCGGCGCGGGTCGTCGTGCCGGACTACCAGCTCTCCCTCGCCATCGGCAAGGAGGGCCAGAACGCCCGGCTCGCCGCCAAGCTCACCGGCTGGCGCATCGACATCCGCTCCGACGCCGAGAGCAGCGGCGAGAGCGAGCCGGCGGGCAGCGGGGCGCGCTGAGGGGCCCCGCCGCCGACCGGTGCGGCCGGGTGGGGTCCACCCGCCCGGCCGCGCCCGCGAGCGGTGGTGCGGCCGACGGCGCTAGACTCGTCGGCATCGCTACACTGACGCCGCCCGGTCCTCGTGATCGGCGATCCACCGCAACGCACGTCCCCACCCCCTCGGGTGGGGTGGGCCCGGCCACGGGCCGGACGGAATGCGTGCGCACCTGCGTGGGTTGCCGACAGCGGGATGCCCGGTCGGTCTTGCTGCGGGTCGTGGTCGAGGAGGTCGGGGGAGTGCTCTCCGCCGCTCCGGACCCGCGAGCCCGGCACCCCGGCCGAGGCGCGTGGTTGCACCCGCGACGCACGTGCCTCGATCTCGCCGAGCGCCGCAGGGCGTTCGGGCGGGCACTGCGACGTCCGGCGGACCTCGACCTGAGCGGTCTGCGCCTGTACGTCGAACGAGTTCCGAACACCACCGTCACCGATGGAAGCGGGTCGAGCAGCTGATGAGCACCCGATGAGTTCGCAGCGATGAGCACCCCCCAGTAACGACGGTTCGAGCCGACCACCCAGGCCCGGACCGAGACAGGAGAGAAGTGGCAAAGGTCCGGGTCTACGAACTCGCCAAGGAGTTCGGGGTCGAGAGCAAGGTCGTCCTCACGACGCTGCAGGAGATGGGCGAGTTCGTCCGGTCGGCATCGTCGACCATCGAGCCGCCCGTGGTGCGGCGGCTGAAGGACAAGTTCCCCGCAGCCGGTGGTGCCCCCAGGTCGGGCGCGCCCAGCGGCAAGCCGACGCCGCCGCCCGCCAAGCCGGGGCCCCGCCCCGTGCCCGGGGCGGGACCGCGTCCCTCCCCGGCCCCCGCGGAGCGTCCGGCCCCCCAGGCGGAGCGCCCCGCCGCGCCGGTCGAGC